>NZ_JBXASW010000079.1:0-24987 GCF_058809745.1 Variovorax sp. MPBD4-3 | reverse complement strand
CGAAATAAAGGAGGAGGGCGAAGCCCGGGGGACATTCGCGGAGGGGAGTACCCGGTGGCCTGTGCACGCACCCCGAACGAACAGCGCCCAGTAAAAACCTCACACAGTCAAAGAACGCGCATCCTGCACAGCACGGTCAAAAGTGATCGGCCCCCGCATCCAGTCAGCCGCACGCTCGGCAATCATGATCGTCGGCGCGTTCGTGTTCCCGCCTATCAGCGTCGGCATCACCGAGGCGTCGACCACGCGCAGGTTCGCGATGCCGTGCACGCGCAGCTTCGCGTCGACCACGGCCATGGCGTCGGTGCCCATCTTGCAGGTGCCCACCGGGTGATAGATGGTGTCGGCGCGCGCGCGGATGTGCCGCTCCAGCTCTTCGTCGGTCTGCACGTTCGCGGTGTAGAGCTCGCTGTGCCGGTAGGGCGCGAGGGCAGGGGCGCGCAGTATTTCGCGCATCTTCTTCACGCCCTGCAGCAGCAGCGCCACGTCCTGCGCGTCGGACAGGAAGCGCGGGTCGATGCGCGGCGCGGATGCCGGGTCGGCGTCGTGCAGCCGCACGTCGCCACGCCCGTTGGGCCGCAGCACGCATGCGTGGCACGAGAAGCCGAAGCCTCCGTGCAGCTTGCGCGCATGGTCGTCCACCAGGCTGATCACAAAATGCAGTTGCAGGTCGGGCCGGCGCAGCTCGGGTGACGACTTGATGAAAGCGCCGCCCTCGGCAAAGGGCGTCGAGATCAGGCCCTTGCCCGTGCGCCGCCACTGCGGAATGGCCTTCACGAAATTGAAGAGCCCCGCGGGCCCCAGTCCGGGCAGTCCCTTGGCCTTCGTGCGATAGGACAGGATGAAATCGACATGGTCCTGCAGATTGCGGCCCACGCCCGGCAGCGCATGCCGCACCGCGATGCCGTGGCGCTGCAGTTCCTGCGGGTCGCCGATGCCCGAGAGCATCAGCAGCTGCGGCGAGTTGAACGCGCCGCCGCACAGCACCACCTCGCGCCGCGCCGAGAGCGTTTCGATGTTGCCGCCCCGGCGCACTTCGACGCCGGTGGCGCGCCGGCCGTCGAGCAGCACGCGCTGCGCCTGCGTGCCGGTCAGTACCGTGAGGTTGGGCCGCGTGCTCATCACCGGATGCAGGTAGCCCGCAGCGGCCGAGCAGCGCTCGCCGTTCCTGTCGCCGCCATGGAACTGCGTGACCTGGTAGAGCCCGGCGCCTTCCTGCACGCTGCCGTTGAAGTCGTCGTTGCGTGGAATGCCGCACTCCATGGCGGCGCGCACGAAAGCCTCCGTGATCTCGCGCGGCGACTGCTGGTCCGCCACCTGCAGCGGGCCGTGCGCGCCGTGCATGGCGCTCTCGCCGCGCTGGTTGCCCTCCGCATGCTTGAACCACGGCAGCACGTCGTCGAACGACCAGCCCACGCAGCCGGCGCGCTCCCAGTCGTCGTAGTCGTCGGGGTGGCCGCGCACGTAGAGCATGGCGTTGATGGCGCTCGAGCCGCCGAGGCAGCGCCCGCGCGGCTGGTAGCCGCGGCGTCCGTTCAGGCCCGGCTGCGGCACGGTCTGGTAGGCGTAGTTGTTGATGCGCGGGCGCCCCGACAGCATGGCCGCCGCGCCGGCCGGTGCCCGCACCAGCACGCCGCGGCCGTCGCCGCCGGCCTCGATCAGGCAGACCTGCACGGCGGGGTCCTCGCTGAGCCGCGCGGCCAGCGTGGCGCCGCCGGACCCGCCGCCCACGATCACGTAGTCGAATTCCATGGCGTGTCTCTTCCTTTTGTTATTTGCCGCCTGCGCTCGCTCGGTGGAGCGGACGAATGCGACTGTAGGAATGAACGCGGGGGCGGGGCTTGGCGTTTTCCCTCAGTGCGGCAGGCCCAGGCCAACGGCCTGCAGATAGGCCTCCAGTGCCTCGATGCGGGCCGAGGCCACGATGGCGCCGACATAGCCGTCGGGGCGCACCAGCACCCAATCGCCGGGCATGGGTTCGTAGGCTTCGCGGAAGTGGCCGCCGTCGTCGTGCAACTCGCCCGCGTCGCCGAAGGTATGAATGTGCAGGCCCGATCGTGGCGCGATGCCGCGGCGATCGGTCTCCCAGCCCAGCAGGGTCCAGTGCGCACCCTTGAACAACTGGAACAGGCGCATCGGTTGTCCGGCGGCGCCGCGCACCGGCGCATCGGGCGCGCGATCGCCCGCGCACAGACGGCTGCCGGCGCGTTCCGGCTGCTCCATCGCCAGCGACGACCCGGGGTAGCCCAGGTCGAGCTGATGCACCTCGCGTCCGCGCCGCATGTCGCCGCGCTTCGCATCGACGAGCAGCTTCGTGGAGAGCCCGAGCACTTCCGCCGCAACCGGGCGACGCTCTTCCTCGTAGCTGTCGAGCAAGGTCTTGGGAGCGCCAGCTGCAACGGCCGCCAGTTTCCAGCCGAGGTTGCAGGCGTCCTGCACGCTGGTGTTCAGTCCCTGGCCGCCCGTTGGTGGATGGACGTGCGCGGCGTCGCCGACCAGCAGCACGTTGCCTGCCCGGTAGCGGTCGGCCAGGCGAGCGTTCATCTGAAAGGCCGAAGCCCACGAGACCGAGTGGATCCGGATGTCGTTGCGGCCGGTGCGCGCGGCAACCATGGCAGAGAGGCCCTGCGCAGAAAGATCGATGTCGCCTTCCAGCGGTATCGGCGCCTGCAGCTGGAACAGCTGCGTTCCGGCGAGTGGGCAGAGGGACATCTGCGCATCCATCGAGCCCTCGTTGAAACGGTGCCAGACTTCGCGCTCCAGGCCGGACAGCACGACATCGGCCACCACCGCGCGCACGCCCAGCGTCTTGCCAGGAAAGCCGATGTCCAGCGCATGCCGCACGAAGCTGCGGCCACCGTCGGCGCCGACGAGAAAGCGCACGCGAAGCGTCTCTTCGCCTGCCGCACTGGCCAGCCGCGCGGTCACGCCGCTTTCGTTCTGCTCGAACGCCACAAGCTCGCAGCCGAATGCCGGTCGGTGTCCGAGCTCGGCCAGCCGCTCGCGCAGCACGCCTTCGGTGAGGAACTGCGGCACCATCAAAGGAATGCCGTAGGGCTCCGCTGGCGTCGGTGGCGTATGCGTCATCACCGGCGAATCGACATGGCTACCGTCGGGGTGGTATTCCCGCGAGGGCGGATACAGGCCGCCGGCTGCAACGACCCGGTCGAGGATGCCCATGTCCTCGAAGACTTCCTGCGTTCGCGGCTGGATTCCCTTGCCGCGCGAGCCCTGGAAAGGCGCGTCCATCTTCTCGATGAGTCGGAAGGAAACACCCCGCCGCGCGAGGTCGATGGCGAGCGTGAGACCGGCTGCGCCGGCGCCGCAAATGAGTACGTCCGTGGAAAAGTCCTTGGTCATAGCAAGCTCCGATGTGTGTAATATGCACCTATTAGGAGCGGATGCTATGCCAAAGAAAATAAATGTGCAAGATGCACATATCTCCGCGCAGCTGCGCGCGTTGCACGGTGCGTTGCTCACCGTGGTGAGCGTCATGAACCGTCCGCAGCGAGACGAGGCGATGGTGCGCGAAGCGGGCATTTCTCTCGACCGCGCGTTGTTCCCGCTGCTGGTGGGCATCGAACGGGTCGGGCCCATCGGCGTGGTCGAACTCGCCGACCGTGCCGGGCGCGACCACACGACGGTCAGCCGGCAGGTCGCGAAGCTGGAGAGCCTGGGCTTGGTCGAGCGCCAGGGCGGCGCGCACGACCGGCGCGTGCGCGAGGCGGTCGTGACGCCTAAAGGCAAGGCGATGACCGATACAGTCGATGCGGCGCGCGAACGGCTTGCGCGCGGCATCTTCGACAAGTGGGAGCCCCAGGATTTCGAGGACCTGGTGCGGCTGCTGCAGAAGTTCGCGGCGGACATCGACGGCGCACCCGCGGGCGGGAAGTGACTGCGCGCAGGGATGAGCCGGAACTGCTATCGGCTTGCGGCCAGAATCGGCGGATGCCCTCCACGATTCTGCTGATCGACGACCACGCCATGTTCCGCGAGGGCCTGCGCCTCGCGTTGCGGGAGGCGCAGCCGTCGATGACCATCGAAACCGCCAGCACCGGCAGCGAAGCGTTGCAGGCATTGTCTGCGCTGCCCGTGCTCGATGCCGTCATGACCGACTACTACCTGCCCGACCTTGGCGGTGCCGCGCTGGTGCAGCAACTGCACCGGCGCAGGGGCGGGCTGCGAATCCTGGTGCTGTCGGCCTCCGAAGATCCGCATGACGTGGAGACCGCGCTCGAGGCCGGCGCGCAAGGCTTCGTCCACAAGTCCGCCGACAGCCGGCAGTTGCTGGATGCGCTGCGCCGTGTGGTCGGCGGCGAGCAGAACGTGGTGCATGTGTCGCCACAGGGCGCTTCGCCGCTGCCGGTGCTGTCGATGCCGACCGACAGCCTGAGCCAATTGACCGCGCGGCAGACCGAGGTGCTGCACCTGCTGTGCGAGGGCCTGCGCAATGCGCAGATCGCAGAGCGGCTGGAGACCTCCGAGAAGACCGTCAAGGCCCACATCTCCGCGATCTTCGCGGCGCTCGGCGTGTCCAACCGCACGCAGGCCACGATCGTGGCGCGCCGCGCCGGCATGCTGGGCAAGCCACGCTAGGCAGCGCGGCGCCCCTTTCCGTCGGCCGCCTTTACCCGCGGTTCACCCGGCAGACAACTTGTGCCGCCCCGCACGTGGCTCAATCCGGCCTCATGCATTCGGACGCAACGGTATTCACGGAGATGCGCTTCTGGGGCCTGGTGCTCTGCTCGCTGGTGCTGCCCACCGCCATCTTCATCATGCTCTTCGTACGGCGCGAGTTCTCGAAGGTCACCGTGCTGGGCTTCGGCCTTCTGCTGATCCTGCTGGCGGGCGTGGACATCTTCCTGCTGCGCGCTCTGGCCACCATGGCCCGGGCCACGCCGTCGCTGGCCGACGACCTGGTGTTCTCGTCGGCGCTGTCGATCGCGCTCTATATTTTCCCGGCCGCCTTCGGCACCTTCGGCCTCAACATGGTCTCGCATGTGCTCATGCACTACCTGAAGCAGAAGGAGCTGCGCTTCGAGCGGCACCAGATGCCGCAGCACCAGCGACCGACCGGCACGCCTTCGCGGACTCGCGCACTGGCCGTGCGGCGGATACGGCCACAGGCCGATGGTGAGGAAGATTCCCGACCCGATGAATCCCCCGGCCGTGCGCCTCGCTCGCGCTGGCTCCACGCCAGCCCGGGCGTTCGCCGGCGGCGCGGCGCCGTGGCGCGCCCGCCAAGTGCATCGAGATCTTCGTGAGCAGGAACAGCATCAACCCGGCTCGGCCTCTCGAGGCCGGGCGTTCCCGTCGGCCGCGAGCAGCAGCCTGTCCACCCACTCGCGCAGCGCATCCACTTCCACCGGCTTGTGCAGGATCGGAATGGAACGCGCGGCCGCCTCGATGAGGCGCGCAGGATCGGTGTCGCCGCTCACCAGCAATGCGGGAATCGCAGAGTCGTTGTATTCCTCGTGCAAGCGGTCGATGGCCTCGATGCCGGTCTCGTGATCGCGCAGGCGATAGTCGCTCACGATCAGCCCGGGCTTGCCGGGTACCTCGGCTATCTGCTCGACCAGTTCGTCCGGCCCGGCGGCCGCGATCACGCGATGCCCCCAGCTTTCGAGCAGCAGCCTCAGCCCTTCGCGGTTCTGCGCGTCGTCGTCGATCACCAGGATCAGCTGCCCCGTGGCCGGCTTCGCGTGCGCGTGCGCGTGCGCTTGCGTGGCGGCTGTCACGCCGCCCTCGGCACCGGTGATGTCCGGCGCCGATGCCTGTTGCTGCGCATCGACGCTCAGCATGAAGACCGTGCCGCGGCCCTCGGCCGAGTGCAGCGACAGCGGGTGCCCCAGCAGCGCGGCGGTGCGCCGCACGATGGCGAGGCCCAGGCCCAGCCCCTTGCCGCGGTCGCGCTCGGGATTTCGCAGCTGATGGAACTCCCAGAAGATGCGTTCATGCTCGTGCTGCGGAATGCCCGGGCCGGTGTCCCAGACCTCGATGCGCACCGCGTCGCCGCCGCGCCTGCGGCAGCCGATCAGCACGCGCCCGTGTGGCGTGTGCGCTATGGCGTTGCTCACCAGGTTGCGCAGGATGCGCTCCAGCAGCATCGGGTCCGAGCGCACGAAGGCGGCGCAGGACCGCACTTTCAGCACCAGTCCCTTCTGCCGGGCCTGCGGCGTGTATTCGGTGCGGATCTGGTCGAGCAACCGGTCGAGCGAAAAACCCTGGATGCGCGGATGGATCACGCCCGCATCCAGCCGCGAGATATTGAGCAGGGCATCGAACAGATGCCCCATCGCGGCACTGGCCTTGGTGATGTTGTCCAGCAGGTAGCGGCCATGCGACGACAGCCGCTCGTTTGCCAGCAGGCCCAGGAAAAGGCTCATCGCGTGGACCGGCTGCCGCAGGTCGTGGCTCGCCGCCGCGAGAAAGCGCGACTTCTCCAGGTCGCTGCGTTCGGCGGCTTCCTTTTCAAGGCGCACCTGCTGCAGCAGCGCCAGGTTCTCATAGCCCAGCCGCAGCGCGTTCAAATGCGTGCGGTTCATGCGATGGATGAAGGCGACAGTAGCCACCAGATAGGCCGCGCCGCTGGAAACCAGCGCCAGGTTCACCGCCGAAGGCTGCGCCGCTAGCGCGATGAAGGTCGGCGCAAAAGTCGGCACGACGAACGCATACACGGCGGGCAGCACCATGTAGTTCGAATAAGTGGCGCCGGTGCCCAGGCCGAGCAGTATCACGAGAAAAAAGAGTTGGTACTCCAGCGGGACGAAGAAGGTCCAGTAGGCGAACGGCAACCCCCACAGGATGCCCGACGCGATGTTGCCGAACACCATCTGCCGCAGCCATCGCTCGCCCGCCCCAGGGCGGCTGCGCGTCCGCGCGTAATACAGCATCGCGCCGAACCGGAAGGCCGCGACGAGCAGCGTTGCCGAAATCCATGCGGCCACCTGCGTACGCGGCACGACCGCCAGCATCACGTACGCCACCACGCAGGCCGAGATGACAGAGCCGGCCAGCGCGAACGGGAAGCTGCGCAGGAGGACGGAGAGTTGGACTTCGAAGATGCGTTCGGATTCGGACGGGGAGGAGGGGGCTGTCATGCGCGGTCGGCGTGGAGATCGGACTTCGAATCCAAGAGACTATCTCCGCAGTTGAAAACTACGGAGCTCGAACAATCGGGGGAAGAAGAGTGCAAAAAGCGTGTTCAATCTTTCTGGGGTCGGTGCTTGCCTTTAATATGGAAGGATAAACTTTTATCTTTCGTTGACCCGTGGTGAAACTCATCATGCGCAATGAATTTTCTTCATCATAGAAAAACAGGCCATCCAGCCCGTCGCGAACATTGGCATCCGGGTCTCTGAAAGATCGCAATATAAGGCTTAACTCCTTGAACGATGAGTTGTCTCTTTCGATGAAGACTCTTCTTGTTAATTCTGTTGGAATTTTCAATTGGCGGCTGTTCAGATATAGGAGAGAGTCGTTGTTTTCCCATTCTATGTTGCAGGTCGAATCGATTCGATTGCTGTTGGCGAAACTGTCGATTATTTTTGAAACGGCCTTTCCATTCGCGGTTGTTTCAAGGTTGATCCATGCTGCGAAGTGATCGCTTCTGCTCCCCGCGAAGGAATTCACGGAGAAGAACAACATGATCGAGATGAGCCATGCTGCCGTAGCGCAGTGGCTGGATTTGGGTTTTGAATTCATAACTTTAATTGGTTTTTGTTTTGTGATCTTTGCCCTTCTCACGGGGAGGTACGCCAATCAATTTATTCAAGTCGTCGACATCTAGCTGATCCAGCCCGGGCTCCGCCAGATCTTTTTGGGCTTGGCTGAAGTAGGAAACCGGTACGAAGTATCGTAAAAACTTGGAATGCTTGACCGTCTTTTTAATTTTTCTCCCATCCTTTCCATGGGTTTCTACAGTTTGTAGCAGCGACATGTTGAATGGGGAAAACTTGATCTTGTCGTCCTGATTCCCTCCGAGCAGGATGAGGTTTCCCGGCCCCTCCTTGCCATACGCGAAGCCTACGTGGTATCCGTGCCCGCTTCTGTATGTAGCAACCGCAATGGCTCCGTATATTGGCTTATCCAATTCCACGAACAAGGGGTTCCTTATCTTTTCTTTTTCGTCCATTTCGTAGAAGCCGTGAGCACGGCCGAGAGTGGCTCGGCGGTCTCGAAAGCCGGTGTTAGTTACCGGATAGCCGGATTTCGACAGGCACCAGTTGGCAAAGGCGGCGCACCACGCCATGTTCGAAAGAGATCTGGATCCATCTCCCACTTCAACGTGGTAGTCGATCTCCTTTTCAATCACTTCCTCTCGCTGTCCATATCTGAGCTTGGCTTCTGCAATCGCTATAGCCATCCATGGTGCTCGGCCCGGTATTGGATGGATCAATGCCAAAATCTTTCCGACTCCTTCTTTGGAGCGTACCGAATCCGAAACACCCTGGCCGAGCAATGGTGCTGGCGGCGGGGAATTCAATGCTCTGGAGGTTTTCGGCAAGGGGGCCGGGGCTGTCGACGACCATTTTTTGGTAGCCGAGGGCGCTGTTGCTGATGGACTTTTCTTGCTGATCCCGCTGATCAACAGCACTTCACCCGGGTAAATTCTGTCGCCGTCTAAATTGTTGTTGGCTTTGATGGCGGCAGTGCTGGTGCGGTAGAGCTTCGCAATCTTGGAAAGATTGTCTCCGGGCTGGACCACGTACCGGATCGATTTTTCATTTGCCATCGTCGAGCTATTGATCTTTTCCGACCCCGCAACGCCCTTCCATTTCCTGAACTTCGCCAGCAGGTTGAAATCCTTGCCCGTCTCGCCGCCGACAGATCCAATCTGCACCGGCTCCTTGGCTTTGGGACTGATCACCTTGACGGCCACGGTCGAGCTGTCCGCCGGATGAATCACCGGAGGAAACCGCCCGGTGGCATCCGACTTCAACCTCTCCTCGCCGTTTTCCCTCTGCAGAATGATTTCCGCATCAGGCAGGGGCTGGCTGCCATCCGTCGCATTGATCCTGCTCACGGCCACCCATGTCTCCTTGCGGGTTTCCGGCCGTGCGTGAAAGCCTTCGATCGTCGCGATGCTGTCGACGATCTTTTCAATCTCGGCGCCGGTGCATTCGTTGATCTTCCTGTTGGCCGGGATGCCGCTCGTCCTGAGCAGGTCGTCGATGTATTTCTCGGTGTTGTTCTCGTGCTTGGGCGCGTAGTCGGGAATGGCCTCCGGAACGGTCCGTTCGCCGTGCATGCGCTTCAGGTTCGCCTTCAGCTCGGCTCGACCCGCGTCTTCGTCGGGGAATATCAGGAATGTCCTGCCCGACCGGGTGGTGGCGAACCCGACGTAGCCCCGCGCTTTTTTCGGCGCAGGCAGGCCGTTCACCATCCGGGCTGTCAGGTCCCCGGGGTTGTTGATGCGCCATGGCAGCGTTCCGCCCGAGCGCAGCAGGTGCCGGCCGTCTTCGCAGATGAACTCGGCGACTTCGATGTTGGGGTGGTAGGTGGCGGATATCAGCTTGGGCATGGTCGTTTTTTGCTGTTCAGGCCGGCCCGTTCAGGTAAGCCTGCACGGAGGACTCGGAAAGAAAGTGGTCGGGGCCCGCAATGCCGCCAAGAGGTGCGTACTTCGAGCCCTCGAGATCCGGCGGGTCGTCGTCCAGACCGTCGCTCTCCTCGGGCCCGGCCGCATCGGAGTCGTCGTCACGCGTGCGGATCGTCGGAACCTCGCTCCAGTCCCAGGCCTCCTCGCCCACGATCAGCACGGCCTCGTCGGGCGTGTCGAATTCGATCCGGGGCAGCCGGCCGTCCTCGGGGATGACGCCTTCGGCCCTGGTCTGCTGCTTCTCGTCGACGATCCGGTAGGGCAGGCCGGTCATGGCCATGTGCCCGAACACTTCGTCGCTGCCCAGCGGCGCGAAGCGCACGCTGTACCTGTCGTCGAGGCTCACGCCTTCCATTCGCTGGAGCTTGGCCATGTCCATCGGGCCGGCGTAGCTGTGGGTGCGCGCATGTTCACGCCACAGACCTTGGGTGCCATGCACGATGCCGGCGCGGTTCCACTTGGTGAAGCTGCCGCCGCCGCTGACCACGATCTCTTCCCGGGCGGTGATGCTGATCCGGTCGGCCTCCTGCTTGATGTCGAGCTTGGCCAGCAGGTTGATGCTGTTCTGCAGGGCGACGATGTCGATGCCGGCGGTGGCGGCTGTCAGGCGGATGGCCTTGTGGGCGAAGAGGCGCGCGGCTTCCCTGACGCTGACCAGGAAGCTCCTGCCCGCGCTGATGCTGGTGTGGCCGCCGCTGCTCAGTGCGTTGTGCGTGATGCTGGCGATGTGGGTGGCGCCGACCGCGGTGCTCTGGATGCCGGCCGCGCTGGCGAGCACGAGGTGCGGCTCGCGGAGCTCGGGAAACGTGCCGTGTTGCGAGCCGCCCTTGATGGCGTCGTTCTGTTCCTTGAGAGCTTGCGTGACCGCGTCCTGGTCGCCCGCTTCGTGCGCCTTGGCCTCCTGCGCGGTCCGGCTCTGGCGCTCGTGCAGGTCGCGCGCCGCCGTCAGGCGGGCGACGGTCTCCCCGAGGTCGGTGATGTGCGCTTGCGCATCGGGGCGCGCCTCGGTGGTGAGCAGCAGTCCCTTGGCGGCGCGAACCGACGCATGGCCGTCCGTGCGCAGTTCCGCGCCTTCGCCCCGGTCATCCGCGCGGCCTTCCGTGCCGTCGATGCGCCCGATGTGGCCAAGGCTCAGGCTGCTGCAGAGGTGATCGCTCTTGAGTTGCGCCTGGATCTTGCCGGGGTGGTCGTCCAGTGCCAGGTGGTTGCCGCGCGCGCCGCCTGCGCGGCCCGAGCCGTCGTCGGCACGCAGTTCGCGGCTGCGGATGCCTGACAGGTTCGCCTGGTCGGGCAGGCGCCATGCAGGCATGTTCGTGGCGTTGAACACGCGCCCGGTGACGATGGGGCAGTCGGGGTCGCCGTTCAGGAAATCGACGACGACCTCATGCCCGACGCGGGGCAACGCCGCCGTGCCGAAGGTGTCGCCCGCCCAAGACATCGACACGCGCACCCAGCAGCTGGAGTTCTCGTTGCGCGCGCCAAGGCGATCCCAGTGGAACTGCACCTTGATGCGGCCGTGCCGATCGGTCCACGTCTCTTCGTTCTTCGGGCCGACCACGATGGCTGTCTGCGGCCCGCGCGTGCGAGGCCTCGGCGTGACGCGCCGGGGCCGCCATGCATGGTCGGCAGGTTGTGCTTCGAAGGCAAAGCGTTGGACGGAACCTTCGCCGGCACCCGCGCCTTCGCTGGCCTGGATGTTTTCCTGCAGTTCGTATTCGACGCGGGTCAGCAGGTACTTGCGGTTCTGGTCGTCCCCCGGGTGATTGGCGAGTTCGAAGACATGGCCCGGCGCCAGTTCGCGCCTGTTCGAGCGCCCGCTTGCAATGCAGCGTTCGCTCAGCTGCTCTTCGGTGCGAATGCGCGTGTGGATCTCGCCGTCGTCGTGCTGCGTGTAGCCGCCGGGCCATTCGTAGCATTCGAAGTCGTCGTGCGTGTGCCCGGCTGGCGCTTGCCGCTGGCTCGAGAGATCGGCCGCGGGCTTGAGAAAGTCGTAGTCGTCGGTGAAGTGAAGGCCGGAGCGCACTTCTTCACCGGGCCTCCATTCGAAGATGCGCTCGCCCGGGTTGGCGCGGTTGCCGCCGGTCATGCCCGCCTTCTCCGATGGATGAAAGCGCACCGTCTCGCCGCCCGGCAGCGGGTCGTGCGAGGCTGCGATGTCGTCGGCGAACACCAGAACATGGCGCTGCGCCTCGTGCCTGAAGTAGTAGCAGATGCCTTCCAGTTCGCACAGGCGAGAGACATACGAGAAATCGCTCTCGTGGTACTGAACGCAGTAGTCCCGCACCCGGTATTCGCGGCTGAGCCTTTGCTCCACCGGATAGCCGTAGCGGCCGAGCACTTCGGCGAGGATGTGGGGAACCGACTTGTCCTGGAAGATGCGGAAGTCGCTTCGAAGCGTTGCGAGCCACAGCCACGGGCGCAGCCTCATGCGGTAGAAGCTCTGGCGGGCGTCCTCTGCGGCCAGCCCGAAGAACGCGGTGATGCCGCCCAGGTAGCGCGTGCCGCCGCTCTCGGTCTGCACCGCCACGGTGGAGGGCTTTCCGAGCAGCATCTTCGCGTCGATGCCGTTGCTGTTGCCGAGCAGGTCGACTTCGAAGTCGTAGAGCCGGCTCAATGCCTCGCGCCCCGCCAGCCGGTGAAACTGGAGCGCCTCTCCCAACGGCGTTTGAATGGTGACCCGGCGCGTCATGGCAAAGCCGGGCCATCGAAGATGGACATTGGTGGTTCCTCCCTGATATCGCGGCCGCTTCAGTCGCAATCGGCCATTGGTTTTTGCGGAGTATGAAAGCGCTCGGGGTTTCCCCGGTGCCCGTTGCGAGATACGCCGCGGATTCGTGAATGAGTACACGTGCCTGTGTGCGCCTGCAAGCATTGGCAATCTGTGTGAGCCGAATGTGCGCGGGGCGGCAAGACGTGTCGCGTGCTCATGGTTTTCCCGAAGCTGGTGCATGCGCTCGTGCCGCATGCACCGCAATGTCGCTGGGCGCGCGCGAGGGGAACTATTTTTTAGTTCGCCCGTTGCGAAAAACGGTGCTTGGTGCGCGCGCACCGCACTCCTAGCATTCGCCTCGCTGCCTCACATGCCTTCGTCCGCATCGCAAGGCGGCACACAAGAGCCGAACGACTTCACCTCATCGCATCGAAGAAAAGGAATCCGACATGGCCAACCTCCGCGACCCGGGTCGCCGCAGCCTTCTCAAGACGTCGCTCATCGCGGGCGGGCTCTCCGCCGGCGGACTGCTCTCTGTCGACGCCTTCGCTCAGGGCAAGGCGCGCATCAACATGCAGCTGGGCTGGATCGTCGGCGGCAACCAGATCGGCGAAGTGGTCGCCAAGCGCATGGGCTTCTACGAGCAGGAAGGCATCGACTTCGCGATCCAGCCCGGCGGCCCGAACATCGACGGCGTGGCCATCATCGCCTCGGGCCGCTACGAGGTGGGGCAGGTGTCGTCGAGCCCGTCGATCATGCTGGCGGTGTCGCAGGGCCTGCCGATCAAGTGCTTCGCGGTGGGCGCGCAGAAGCACCCCTACACCTACTTCTCGCTCGCCAGGAACCCGGTGCGCAAGCCGGCCGACCTGATCGGCAAGCGCGTGGGCATACCTTCGACGGCGGCCATTCTTCTGCGCGCGCTGCTGGCCAAGAACAAGATCGCCGAGAAAGACGTCAAGGTGGTCTCCATCGGCGCCGACATGTCGCCGCTGCTCACCGGCCAGGTCGACGTGGTGACGGGCTGGCTCACCAACACCACCGCCATCAAGGTGCTGGGCCCCGACATCGCCTCGCTCACGCAGTGGGATGCGGGCGTGCGCCTCTATGCGCTGCCTTACTACGCATCGACCAAGACGCTGGAGACGCAGCCCAAGGTCATCGAGGCCTTCCTGCGCGCCACCGCCAAGGGCTGGCATTACGTGCGCGCCAACCGCGATGCGTCGGTCGACATGCTGGTGAAGGAGTACCCGAATCTCAAGCGCGAGGACGAGCGCGTGGCGGTCGACGCGATGCTCGAATACGCCTTCGGCGGCCTCGCGCAGACGCAGGGCTGGGGCGCGATGGACCCGGCCGTGTGGCAGGAGCAGATCAACACCTACGCGGAGCTGGGCCAGTTCACCGCGCGCACGCCGAAGGTGGAAGACGTGATCTCGCTCGACGCGCTCAAGGCCACCGCCGCCGCGCGCGCCATGAAGGGCTGACGCGCCATGGCCGCCGTTCTCAGTACACCGCCCGCCATCGCCTGCCGCGACATCGGCGTGCGCTTCTTCACCGAGCGCCGCGACGTCACCGCCATCAAGAGCCTGGACCTCGACGTGGCGCAGGGCGAGTTCCTCACGCTGCTGGGCCCCTCGGGCTGCGGCAAGTCGACCTTCCTGCGCGTGGTGGCCGACCTGCTGCAGCCGAGCAAGGGCCGCATCGAGGTGCTGTCTTCCACGCCGCAGGCCGCGCGCAAGAACCGCGACATCGGCTTCGTGTTCCAGGATGCGGCGCTGTTGCCCTGGCGCACCGCGCTGCAGAACGTGGAACTGCCGCTGCAGGTGGGTGGCGGCGCAAGCCGCAAGGGCCGCCGCTCGCCGCGGGAGCTGCTCGAACTGGTGGGCCTGAAGGACCGCCTGAACGCTTTTCCGCACGAGATGTCGGGCGGCCAGCGGCAGCGCGTGTCGATTGCGCGCGCGCTGGCCAGCGACCCCAAGATCCTGCTGATGGACGAGCCCTTCGGCGCGCTCGACGAGATCACGCGCGACAGGCTCAACGAAGAGATCCTGCGCGTTTGGCGCGAGACCGGCGTGACCATCCTCTTCGTCACCCACAGCATCCACGAGGCGGCCTTCCTCGGCCAGCGCGTGCTGATGCTGGCCGCCAACCCCGGCCGCGTGCGCGAGATCGTGCCGGTGGAGCTGCCCGCCGAACGCACGCTCGAAGTGCGCGAGACCCCCGAGTTCGTCCGACTCACGAGCCACCTGCGGCGCGTGCTGGAAACCTGCTGAGGCCGAAGCCATGAATACCCGTTCCATCGATACGACCGTGCCTGGGGCGCCGGGCGCCATCGGCGCGCCGCCCTCGGCCGATCCTGAATACCTCGTCTGGGCCGCCGCCCGGCAGAAGCGCATCTGGCGCCGCCGCATCCTGCCGGCGCTGGGCATCGTTGGGCTCATCGCCCTGTGGTGGCTGGTGATCGTCGCGTTCGGCGTCAAGCCCTTCATTGCGCCCACGCCGTGGGCCGTGCTGGAAACGCTGTACGCCAAGCGCGACGTGCTGCTCGACAACCTGCTGCCCACGGCTTTCGAGGCGGCCGGCGGCTTCTTGCTGGGCAATCTCGCGGCCATCGCCGTTGCGACGGTCTTCGTGCACAACAAGACGCTGCAGGACATCTTCTTTCCGGTGGTGCTGATGTTCAACGCCGTGCCGCTGGTGGCCAAGGCGCCGGTGCTGGTGCTCATCATGGGCAACGGCGTGGAGCCGAAGATCACCATCGCCGCGCTGGTGTGCTTCTTCCCCACGCTGGTGAACATGGTGCGCGGGCTGGAGTCGGTCAACCCGCAGGCGATGGAACTGATGCGCGTGCTGTCGGCCAGCAAGACCGAGATCTTCTTCCGCCTGCGCCTGCTGAACGCGTTGCCCTACCTGTTCTCGGCCCTGCGCATCGCGGCGTCGATGTGCGTGATCGGCGCGGTGGTGGGCGAGTGGGTGGGTGCCACGGTGGGCATCGGCGCCATGATTCTGCAGGCCACCTTCAACTTCGATTCGCCGCTGCTCTACGCCGCGATCGTGATGAGCGCAACGCTCTCGGGCCTGTTCTTCCTGCTCGTGACGCTGGCCGAACGCTGGGTCATCCGCTGGCAGCCGGAGGCCGCGCCCTGACCGTTCGGGCGCATTCCAAAAACACAACCAGACATTTCAACAGGAGATTTCTATGAGCCGTATTGGCGACTGGATGCAGGAGCCCGCGCACGACGTTCGCGTGGCAGCCGAATCGGACGTGGTGGTGGTCGGCGGCGGCCCCGCCGGGCAGGCTGCGGCTTTGGCCGCCGCACGCAACGGTGCGAGCGTGACGCTGCTGGAGCGCTACAACCACTTGGGCGGCCTGGCCTCGGGCGGCATGGTGCTGGTGCTGGACGACATGTGGGACAGTCACCAGCAGGAGATTTCGGTGCGCGGCATCTGCCTGGAGATGATCGAGCGCATGTCCGCGCTCGGCCTGGCCGAGTACCCGCGCCAGCAGGACTGGGGCACGCTGCCCGAATCGGTGCGCCGCTGGAAGCGCTGGGGCACCTACGACTTCCACAGCAAGGAGAAGCCGCACCCGATCTGCTTCGCCGCCGCCTTCGACCCCGATGCGTGGAAGCGCACGTCGCTGGAGATGGTGCTGCAGGCCGGCATCGACCTGCGGCTGCATTCGTGGTTCTCGCGCACGCTGGTGGAAGACGGCAAGGTCAGGGGCGTGGTCTGCGAAACCAAGGGCGGGCGCGAAGCCATCCTGGGCAAGGTGGTGATCGACACCACCGGCGACCTCGACGTGGCGGCATCGGCCGGTGCGCCGCACATCAGCGGCAGCTACATCGTGACGACGGTGTTCCGCCTCGGCGGCGTCGACACGGAAGAAGCCGAACGCTTCGAGCGCGAGGAGCCCGCGGCCTGGCAGGCGCTGGACCGCGAGATCAAGCACATGCTCGGCGGCGCCTGGGAAGCATGGTGGCTCAAGACGCCGCTGCCGGGCGTGGTGTGGTGCAACTGCCCGCACATGCCGGGGCTCGACGGCCTGAAGGTGAGCGACCTGACCCGCGCCGAGGTGCAGGGCCGCGCCACCATCCACAAGGTGATCGAGTTCGTGCGTGCCCATCTGCCGGGCTTCTCGAAGTGCGTGCTGATCGACATGGCACCGCAGACCGGCATCCGCCAGACCCGACTGCTCGAAGGCGCCTACGTGATGACCAAGGAAGACGTGGCCCAGCGCACGCGCTTCGAGGACAGCGTGGCGCGCGGGCGCGACTACTACTACCCCTACCGCACGCTGCTGCCGCGCAGCGTCGAGAACCTGCTGGTGGCCGGGCGCCACTACTCGGCCACCTCGGCGGCGCAGAAGATCTCGCGCGAGATTCCGCCCTGCATGGCGATGGGCGAGGCCACCGGCACCGCCGCGGCGCTGGCCCTGAACGCCGGCGTGACGGTGCGCGAGGTCGACATCGCGAAGCTGCAGAAGACGCTGCGCGCCCAGGGCGCCGACCCCGGCGACCAGAAGGGGCCGAACGCCGACGTGCCGGCCATCGCCCGTTCTTTCGCGAAGGAGGCCGCATGACGACCGCTGCCGATGCACTGCCGCTGGACGGCATCCGCGTGATCGACTTCACGCAGGTCATGATGGGCCCGGTCTGCACGCAGATGCTGGCCGACCATGGCGCCGACGTGATCAAGGTCGAGCGCAAGGGCGCGGGCGACCTGAGCCGCTCGACCTTCGCGCCGGTGGCGGGCGAGGACAACCCGATCTTCTGCAGCCTCAACCGCAACAAGCGCAGCGTGGAAATCGACCTGCGCGACGCGGCGCAGATGGAGCTGGTGAAGGCGCTGATCGCCGGCGCCGACGTGGTCACCAACAACTTCCGCGCCGGCGTGATGGAGCGGCTGGGCCTGGGCTACGAGGAATGCAAGCGGCTCAACCCGCGCATCATCTACGCGGTGGGCACCGGCTTCGGCGAGACCGGCCCCTATGCCCACAAGGGCGGCCAGGACGTGCTGGCGCAGGCGCTCACCGGCGTGATGGCGCGGCGCGCCGACGCCTCGGTGCCGGTGTCGATCTACCCGACTGCGCTGGCCGACTACACCGCCGGCATGCACATGGTGCAGGGCATCCTGCTGGCGCTGCTGCAGCGCGAGCGCACGGGCGAAGGGCAGAAGATCTCGGTGTCGCTCTACAACTCCATGCTGGCCATGCAGATGCAGGAGGCGGCCATGGTGATGATGGAAGACTCCGAGGTGAACTGGGCCGCCATGCCGCTGTCGGGCGTGTTCGACACGCAGACCGGGCCGCTGGTGCTGGTGGGCGCTTTCAAGGCCAACCCGCTGCGCGACATCTGCACCGCGCTGGGCATCGAAGACCTGTCGCTCGACGCGCGCTACGCCACGCTGTCGGCGCAGTTCGCCAACAAGGCGGCGCTGCACGCGATCTTCCACGAACGATTTGCGAGCAACACACGCGAGCACTGGCTCGCGAAGCTCGAGGAGCAGGACTTGCTCTCCGCCCCGGTGCGCGACATGCGCGAGGCGCTGGTCGATCCGCAGACGCTGCACAACGCGATGATCCTCGAGGGCGGCACGCCGTCGGGTCGACCGCTGAAGTTCATTGCCAGCCCCATCCACATGTCGGGCGCCAGGGCCGGCCTGCGCCGCGCGCCGCCCAGGCTCGGGCAGCACACGGCCGAGGTGCTGGCCGAGGCCCGCGCGCTGATCGAGGAGGCCGATGCATGAGCGTGCTCTACGAAGTCATCGACCACGTCGCCACGGTCACCATCGACCGGCCGGATGTGCTCAACGCGGTCGACCTGCCGACCGAGGCCGAATTGCAGCGCATCTGGAGCGACATCGAGTCGCGCAGCGACATCCGCGCCGTGGTGCTGACCGGCGCGGGCGAGCGCTCGTTCTGCGCGGGCGCCGACCTGAAGAACACCTCCAACCTCAAGGGCGTGGACTACTGGGCGGCGGCGCGGCCAGGCGGCTTCGGCGGCATCGCGCTGCGCGAGACGCTAGACGTGCCGGTGATCGCGCGCGTCAACGGCCTCGCGCTGGGCGGCGGCTTCGAGATGGTGCTGGGCTGCGACATCGTCGTGGCCTGCGAGGAGGCCAGCTTCGGCCTGCCCGAGCCATTGGTCGGACGGCTCCCGCTGGACGGCGGCATGCTGCTGCTGCAGCGCCAGATTCCCTACCGCCAGGCCATGGGCATGATGCTCACCGGCCAGCGCGTGAAGGCGCAGCGCGCGCTGGAAATGGGCCTGGTCAACGAGGTGGTGCCGCGCGCCGAGCTCGACACGGCCGTCAACCGCTGGGTGCAGCAGATGCTGGCATGCGCGCCGCTGTCGCTCAAGGCCATCAAGCAGGTGGTGCGCCGCACCGGCACGCTGGCGCCGGCCGAGGCGCACCGCGTGCGGCTGCCGGCGCTGGTGGCGGCACTGCAGTCGCAGGATGCCGACGAGGGCGTGCTGGCCTTCCAGCAGAAGCGCAAGCCGCAGTGGCTGGGCCGCTAGGCCGGCCGCGTCAGCGAAGGTACGTGCCATGCCCCACGTCATCACCGGCGCCTGCATCGACATCAAGGACGGCGCGTGCGTCAAGTGCTGTCCGGTCGATTGCATCTACGAAGGCGAGCGCACTCTGTACATTCACCCGGATGAATGCATCGACTGCGGCATTTGCGTGTCCGCCTGCCCCACGCAGGCGATCTACGAAGACCTTCGGCTGCCGCCCGAAATGGCACATTTCACGGCCATCAACCGCGAGTTCTTCGCGGCCGGCGTCAGCGGGCTGGGCTCGCCCGGCGGGGCGGCCGACACCGGGCCGGTGGCCTGCGACCACCCCGGCATCGCCCTGGAGCGCGCGAGGCCGGCCGGATGAGGCCTGCGCGCGAGGGAGGGCCGGCTGATGCACGCCAGCATCCTCAAATACTTCATCGAAGTGGCGAGCTGCGGCTCGGTGCGCAAGGCTTCGGAGCGGCTCTACGTCGCGGCGAGCGCGGTCAACCGGCAGATCCACAAGCTGGAAGACGAGCTGGGCGTGGAGCTGTTCGACCGCATGCCCAACGGCCTGCGCCTGAATGCGGCCGGCGAGCGCCTGCTCAAGCACGCGCAGGAAACGCTGCACCAGTACCAGGTGATGCGCACCGAGCTCGACGCGCTCAAGGGCGAGCGCACCGGCCACGTGAAGGTGGCCGCCATGGACTCGTTCTTCGAGGAGCTGCTGCCTTCGGCGGTGGAAGACTTCCTGCAGGTGTTCCCGGCCGTCACGTACACCATCACCGCGGTGCAGCCGATGGACGTGCCCCAGATGGTGATGTCGGGCCAGGTCGACGTGGGCATGACCTTCGTGAGCCGGCTGCCCGGCGGCGTGGCGGCGGTGGCGCTGGCCAACCTGCCCATCGGCGTGGTGATGCCGCCTGGCCATCCGCTGGCCAACCATGCGCGCGTGTCGCTGAAGGAGTGCGCGCGCTATCCGTTCCTGCGATCCAGCTCGCACCCGGTCATCAGCGCCGCGCTGTCGCCCGAGTTCGCCGCGTTCTGGGACGACATGGAGCCGGCCGCCACCTGCAATTCGACGCCCATGCTCAAGCGGCTGATCATGGCCGGCAAGGGCATTTCGTGCTTCTCGAAGATCGCCTTCATCGAAGACCTCAAGCGCGGCGACCTGATCTGGCGGCCCTTCGAGCTGCCGGCGCTCGACCAGCTGCAGGTCGGCATCGTGGTGCCGTCGCAGCGGGTGCTGCCGCACGTGACGCAGAACTTCGTCGGCCGCATGGCGCGCCGGCTGACCCAGCTGGAGATCGCAGCCGCCGCCGTGTGAACGCGGGTGGCGGGTGCGCCCGTTTTTCAACCCAAGGAGACACGACGACATGAACGATCTGAAGGACAAGGCGGTACTGGTCACGGGCGCGAGCACGGGCATCGGCGCGGCGGTGGCGCGCGCGCTGGGGCAGGCCGGCGCGCGGGTGGCGGTGCACTACCGGGGCAGCGCAGACGAGGCGCGCAACGTGGCGCGCGACATCGAGGCCGCCGGCGGGCGCGCGCTGCTGGTGCAGGCCGACGTGACCGACACCGCCGCCGTCGACCGCATGGTGAAGACGGTGCATGCCGAGTTCGGCCGCATCGACGTGCTGGTCAACAACGCGGGCGGCTTCGTGAAGCGCTCGCCCATCGTCGATGCGGACGACGACTACATCGACGCGGTGTTCCGCCTCAACGCGCGCTCCGTGGTGGCGGTGAGCCGCCGCGTGATTCCGCTGATGGCCGCCGGTGGCGGCGGCGCGATCATCAACGTGACCACGCAGGCCGCGCGCACCGGCGGCGGGCCGGGCGCGGGGCTCTACGCGGCGTGCAAGGGCTTCGTGTCGACCATCACGCGCACCATGGCCAAGGAACTGGTGAAGGAGAAGATCCGCGTCAATGCGGTGGCGCCGGGCGTGATCGAGACGCCTTTTCACGACGGGCATTCGAGCCCCGAGGTGCTGAAGAACTTTGCCAATGCCATTCCCATGGGGCGGCTGGGCACGGCCCAAGAGTGCGTCGGCGCCTTCCTGTTCCTGGCGAGCGAGGCGGCCAGCGGTTATGTGACCGGGCAGGTCATCGAGGTCAACGGCGGGCAGGTGATGCCCTGACGGCCGTGCGCGCCGCTCAGCTCAGGTCGACGTAGCCGCCCAGCTTGCCGCAGTGCAGGCAGCCGAACACGAACACCGCGAAGCTGCGTTCGCGCGAGGGCGTGTCGAGCAGCCATTGCCAGCCTTCGCCGGCATCGAGGTGCGCGTCGTCGCAGGTCTCGCGCACGAAGTCGGCGGCCGGCTCCGACGCCAGCAGCGCGCGGTCGACGTGCTCGATCTCGCCGAGGAAGCGGCCGGCGTCGTTGCAGTGCGCCCACCATCGCTCCTGCTGCCAGCTGAAGAAACTGGGCGTGCGTTGCGACACTTCTTCGATGACGCGCATGGGCAGATCGACCTCGCCCATGCCCACGCCGGCCGCGTCGTTGAATTCGCCGTCGAACTTCGCCGCGGCCGAGCCGTCGGCGATGCACCACGGGCAGAAGTGCGATTCGTCGCCGATGGCGTAGAAGCTGCCGTCGTAGATGTAGCCGGTGGCCTGGCCGCAGCACTGGCAGGTTTCGCCGGACGTGCGCATCACGCCCGATTCGAACGGATCGGCGTAGTAGCGGAACACGGGCAGCGCACGCGAGGGGTCGGGCTGCACTGCCTCCGGCACGCGGGCCTGGTCGATGGCCGCCTGCAGGTCACAGGCATACGGCGCAGAAAATTCACCGGTGTGCACGTCGAACAGCAGGATGTCGTCGGCGATGTTGCCGCTCGCGGGGTCGCGGCGCACGAAGAGCTGGCGGTACATCGAGTAGTCGTGCGCAATGCTGATGCCGTCGCGCGGAAAGCGCGCGTCCTGCAGCGCGAGCCGTGTGTAGTGGAGAACATCTTCGGCGGTGCGCTTCATCTGCTTGCGGTCGCTGGCGTCGAAGACCGGATGCAGCTGCCACTCGGCATCGCGTTTGCGCGGATCGCCGAAGCTGCCGCCGTTGGACGTGGCATAGCAGCCTCGCAGGATCGGGGGCAGGGCGGCGCCCAGTTTTTCTTCGAGCGCGCGCAGTGCGCTTTCGGGTGCGGGTGGGGGCTGAGTGTGTCGATTCATGGAGACGAATGAAGGACCGGGTTGCAGTATGCCGAACACCGCGCGGCCCTTCGAACGCCTTCTAGAATCGTCCTCGCATTTCTTCTTGCGGCTGCATGCGGCTCGCCCGGAGCGCAACGCTCCTCCTCTCGTTTTTTTCCTTTTGATGCCTTCCAGATTCCGACTCGCTCTTTCTTCCTTTTTTCTTACCCTGTCCGCTGCCACCGTCTGCGCCGCATCCACGCCTCAGCTCGTGCGCGTGCCCGAAGCCGAGTCCGAGCGGGCGACGCAAGCTTCCCAGGTTCCCGCGCTCGACCGCGCCGTGACCGACTTCGCCGGCCTGGCCTCCGGCTCGTATTACTGGCCTGAAGGCCTGCTGGCAGAACAGCTGATCGCGGGACTGGCATCGCGGCGCCACCGGCAGCAGCAGGCGCTGCCGGACGGCAAGCGCCTGCTGTCGTCGTACCGCTTGCCCAACGGCGGCAGCGAGCGCTCGGCCCTGCTGGTGGACGACAGCAGCGGCGAAGTGCTCGCCGCCGCGCTGGCGCACCGCGAATGCGGTGTGAAGTCGTCGTCCACCGGTTGCCGCGACGACCAGCACGCGGTGCTGTCGATCTTCCTGCGCCCCGGCATCGATCGCGCACAGGCGCAGCCGCTGGTCGACTGGAGCCGCACGGTGCCGAAGGAAGACCTGGACTCCGGCAAGGAAGAGAAGTTCGAGAAGACCGAGTACACGACCATGGACGCCGCGCACACCAAGGCCCGGCCGGTCGCACGACCGAAGGGCTTTTCGCAGGCCGTGCCGCTGTATCCGAGGGCTGTGCTGCACTACACCGGCCAGGACGCCCTGAGCGACGCGAAGGCCAGGCGCGTGCTGCGCCTGCAGACCGTCGACACCGTGGCGCAGGTGCTCGACTTCTACAAGAAGCTGTCGCCGCCGCTCGAGGGCATGCAGTCTGAAGCGGACGAGCGTTCAGGCTACGTGCTCGGCAGCCTCAAGGGCACCGCCTTTTCCGTCAACGCCAAGGTGCCGCGCGACATGCCGGCCATCACCAACATCGAAATCGAGATCGCCGAATGAGCGCGCTGTTTCCAGGGAAGGCACTGGCCTCGCTGCTGCTCGCCTGCACGCTCGGCGCCTCCGTGCACGCGGCGCCCGTCACGACCGAACTGCCTCCGCCCCGGCTGAAGCTCAGCGAACAACCCAAGATCCGCAGCGCCGTGACTGCCATGGTCGGCTATGCGCGCGGCAGCTACACCGATGGCGACAGGCTCATCGCGGCGCAGGTGCTGGACGGCATGCGCTCGCGCTTCGACGTCACGCGCACCGTGTGGCCCGACGGGCGCACGGTGATCGCGTCGGTGAGCGGCGAAGGCCACGGCGAGGAGCGCTCCGCGCTGCTGCTCGACGGCGAAGGTCGCCTGCTGGCGATCGGCCTGGTCAACGGCCACTGCCGCGATTCCACCAAGCGCGACGAGCCCAAGGTGTGCAACCCCGACCCCCAGGCCGTGCTGACGATCTTCCATCCCGCCGACGCCAGGCCGTCGGATGCCGAGCCGCTGATCGCATGGGCCAGGACACTGCCTTCGTACCACGCGCTCATGGCCGAGAGCGATGACCCCGCCGAAGCAGCGGCCGCGCAGAAGATCGCCACCGTCGAATACATCGCGGGCCAGCCGACGGCGCCGGGCTGGCGCGATGCGGAGCTCCCGGCGGGTTTTCCGGCTTCGTTGAAGCCGCTGCTCGTGCAGGCGGGGGAAGTGAACAGCACCGCCAGCGCCGGCAAGATCGTGATACCCAAGGGGCTGGCCGGCAAGCCGATGTACACCGACCGCGAGAACGCCGAGCTCAAGGGCGCCCGCTGGCCCGATGCCGAGGTGACGCTGCGCAGCTACGCGGCATTCGACGACCTGGTCGCCACCTACCGCGAACTGGCCAAGGGCGCGACCCTGGAAGCCGGCAACAGCGAGCGCGAGGCCGTGTTCAGCGGCACCGACGGCGCGGGCCGCTACACCGTGCGGCTGCGCGATGCGAAGGAAACCGGCGTGTTCATCACGGTGTCGAGCTGGAAGCGCAAGTAGCGATGCGCAGCCAGGGCCAGCGCGACTGGTAGTCGCGCGCCTTCGCGTTGAACATCTCCGGCATCGGCAGCAGCGGATTCATGCGCAGGATGCCGGCGGCCAGGTCATCGAGCCCGTCGGGCGCGTAGAGCGAGCCGTCGGCCAGGTCCATGCCCACGCGGGTGCAGGCGATGAGGTAGCGGTCGATGCCGTCGCGCGCGGACTGCAGGCGCGGATACGGCGCCTTGAAGCGCTGTTCGTACCAGAGGTGCACGCGCGCCTGGTTCTTGACCTCGACGGTCGCGCCCAGGTCGGTGACGGCTTCGTGCACGCGGCGGATGACGGCGTCTTCAGCCTCCCATGACAGGTCGCTGTCGTCGAAGTAGAAGACGTCGTAGTCCTTCACGCCCCAGCCCGGCGGCCGGCCGGCAGTGTGGTTCCAGGTGGCCTGGAACAGGCAGCCGGCGGTGAGAAAGCCCTGTTTCAGGCCGAGGCCGGGGAGGCGTTTTGCGAGCGCCGCATTGACGGGGTCCCGCATCGCTTGCGCGATGAGGCCGCCGGGCGTCAGCGCCAAGGCGATCAGCCGATCTCGGCGATCAGTTCGATTTCCACGCAGGCGCCCATCGGGATCTGCGCCACGCCGAAGGCGCTGCGTGCATGCGCGCCCTTTTCGGGGCCGAAGACTTCGGCGAAGAACTCGCTCGCGCCGTTGGTCACGAGATGCTGTTCGGTGAAGGTGCCGACCGAGTTCACGAGGCTCATCACCTTGACGATGCGCTTGACCTTGTTCAGGTCGCCCACGGCGGCGTGCAGCGTGCCCAGCAGGTCGATGGCGATGGCGCGTGCGGCCTGCTTGCCTTCCTCGGTGCCGATGCTGGCGCCCAGCTGGCCGGCCCAGACCTTGCCGTCCTTCTTGGAGATGTGGCCCGAGAGGAACACGAGGTTGCCGGTCTGCACGAAGGGCACGTAGGCGG
>NZ_JBXASW010000078.1:0-25445 GCF_058809745.1 Variovorax sp. MPBD4-3 | reverse complement strand
CCTTTCCCCCTCCGCCACCCGCGTGATGCTGCTCGGCTCCGGTGAACTCGGCAAGGAGGTGCTGATCGCCCTGCAGCGCCTCGGCGTCGAGACCATCGCAGTCGACCGCTACGAGAACGCCCCCGGCCAGCAGGTGGCCCACCATGCCCGCACCATCACCATGAGCGACCCCGAGCAGCTGAAAGCGCTGATCGAGGCCGAGAAGCCCGCGCTGGTGGTGCCCGAGATCGAGGCCATCGCCACGCCCATGCTGCAGCAGCTCGAAGACGCCGGCGTGGTGCGCGTCATTCCCACCGCCCGCGCCGCCCGCCTCACGATGGACCGCGAAGGCATCCGCCGCCTGGCCGCCGAGACGCTGGGCGTGCTCTCCAGCCCCTACAAGTTCTGCGACTCGCTGGCCGAGCTGCAGGCCGCCATCGACGAGGGCATCGGCTACCCCTGCATCGTCAAGCCCGTGATGAGCAGCTCCGGCAAGGGCCAGAGCAAGATCGACGGCCCCGCCGACGTGCAGAAGGCCTGGGACTACGCCATGGCCGGCGGCCGCGTGAGCCATGGCCGCGTGATCGTCGAAGGCTTCATCGACTTCGACTACGAGATCACCCTGTTGACCGTGCGCGCCAAGGATGCCGCCGGCGCCGTGGAAACGAAGTTCTGCGACCCCATCGGCCACGTGCAGGTGAGCGGCGACTACGTCGAAAGCTGGCAGCCGCACCCCATGGCCCCCGCCGCGCTGCAGAAGGCGCAGCAGATCGCGCAGGCCGTCACCGCCGACCTGGGCGGCCAGGGCCTGTTCGGCGTGGAGCTGTTCGTGAAGGGCGACGAGGTGTGGTTCAGCGAAGTGAGCCCGCGCCCGCACGACACCGGCATGGTCACCATGGCCACCCAGTGGCAGAACGAATTCGAGCTGCATGCGCGCGCCATCCTCGGCCTGCCGGTGGACACTTCGCTCAAGAGCCCGGGCGCCAGCGCGGTGATCTACGGCGGCGTGGACGCCACCGGCATCGCCTTCGACGGCGTGGCCGACGCATTGCAGGTGCCGGGCAGCGACATCCGCCTGTTCGGCAAGCCGGAGAGCTTCACCAAGCGCCGCATGGGCGTGGCGCTGGTGCACGCAGGCGACACCGACACGGCCCGCAAGCTCGCCAAGGAAGCCGCCTCGCGCGTGAAGCCGCGCAAGGCCTGAGCGGGGCGTAGCCAGTTTCCGCAAGCCGCGCCGCGATGGCGCGGGCATGGTCGGGCGAATCCACCGGAGACACCATGCTGCATCCCCAGGCTCGCGCCTTGCTCGACTTCATCGAGGCGCGCGGCATTCCGCCGACGCACACCCTCTCGCCCGCCGATGCGCGGGCCTTCTACCGCGATCGCCGCACCGCCACCCAGCCGCTGCCGGCCGAAGTGGCCGAAGTGCGCGACCTCGCGGCCGACGGCCCGCACGGCACCATCCCGGTGCGCCTGTACCGGCCGCTGGGTTCGGGCGCCGGCCCGCTGCCGGTGCTGGTGTACTACCACGGCGGCGGCTGGGTCATCGGCGACCTCGACACGCACGACGTGCTGTGCCGCGAACTGGCCAACGGCGCCGGCTGCGCGGTGGTCGCGGTCGACTACCGCATGGCGCCGGAGCACCGCTTCCCCGCCGCCTTCGACGACGCGCTGGCCGCCGCCCGCTGGGTGCGCCGCGAGGCCGCGACGCTGAGGCTCGATGCGAGCCGCCTGGCCGTGGGCGGCGACAGCGCGGGCGGCAACCTCGCGGCCGTGGTGGCGATCGCCGCGCGCGATGCGGGGGACCTGTCCATCGCCTTCCAGCTGCTGATCTACCCGGCCACCGACATGCGCCGCGTGCACCCCTCGCACCAGAGCAACGGGCAGGGCTATCTGCTGACCAGCGACACCATGAGCTACTTCCACGACCACTACATCACCGACCCGGCGCACGACGTCGACTGGCGCGCCTCGCCGCTGCTGCACCCCGACCTGTCGAAGCTGCCGCCAGCCCTGGTGATCACCGCCGGCTACGACCCGCTGCGCGACGAAGGCGCCGCGTATGCCGATGCGCTCACCGCCGCCGGCAACCGCGCGGTGTACGTGTGCTTCGAGCGGCAGATCCACGGCTTCGTGCCGATGGGCAAGGTGCTCGACGAGGCCAACACCGCGGTGGCGCTGTGCGCGGGCGAACTGCGCCGCGCCTTGGCCGCGGCGTAGCGGTGGCCTAGGGAAAGTCCCCGCGCAAATCGATGCCGCGCAGACGGCCCGCGCCGCTACGATCCAGCCAACAAAGACGCCACCACAGAGTGGCAGTCCACCGATGCAGGAGACAAACACCATGCAGCGAACGAGGACGCCGCCGCCAGCGCACACCAGCCTGAGCGGCGCCGCACGGCAGGGCGAACGCCTGATGTGGCTCACGCCGCACCGCGTGTTCTATGCCGGCCTGCTCGGCGCCGCCGCCGAGCGCACGATGGGCGGGCACGGCGTGTACGTGTCGCCCGCCGGCGCGCCGCCGAACCGCATCCGCGTGGGTGGCGGCGCATGGCTCACCGGTGAATTCATCGTCGTGCCGCCGCACGTGCCGCACCAGGTCGAGAGCGCGCATCCGCTGATCTTCAACCTGCTGGTCGAGTCGGAGTCGGTCGACCCCGCGCGCCTGCCGGCGTTCATGCAGCACTGCGGCCCGGTCGATGCGCCGGCCTTCGTGCAGCGCGTGCGCGATGCCCATGCGCACCTGCTGGCGGCTTCGGCGCGCGGCATGAATTTCGAGGGCTTCGACTTCGACGCGCTGTTCTTCGGCGAGGCGCTCGCGCCGCGCGCGCTCGATGCGCGCATCCGCAAGGTGGCCGACGCCATCAACGCAGATCCCGCCGCCGCGATGTCGGCCGAAGAGTGCGCGGCCTCGGTGCACCTGTCGTTCTCGCGCTTCCTGCACCTGTTCAAGCAGGAGACCGGCATGGCCTTTCGGGCATTCCGCGCCTGGAAGCGCGCGCGCAGCCTGCTGCGCTACGTGCAGCAGGGCAGCACGCTCACCGACATCGCACTCGACACCGGCTACCCCGACTCCACCCACTTCAGCCATTCGATCCGCCAGGTCTACGGCCTCAAGCCCAGCGACATCGTGGCAGGCTCGCGCCGCCTCGCGCTGCACGACCTGGCCGGCGGGTTCCGGCAGTAGCGCGGGCGACGGGCATGCAGATCCTTCAACTGCTGCTGTCGGGCATTGCGCAAGGCTGCATCTACGGCCTGATCGCGCTGGGCTTCGTGCTGATCTACAAGGCCACGGAGACGGTGAGCTTCGCGCAGGGCGACCTGATGATGCTCGGCGCCTTCGGTGCGTTCGCGGGCATGTCGCTGTTCGGCATGCCGTTCTGGCTGGCGGCCATCCTCGCGGTGGTGGCGATGGCGGCCTTCGGCGTGCTGCTGGAGCTGGTGGTGATCCGGCCGATCCTCGGGCAGCCGCAGTTCTCGATCGTCATGCTGACCATCGGCATCGCCTATGTTGCGCGCGGCGTCGTCACCATGGTGCCCGGCATCGGCACCGAGACGCACACGCTGGCCGTGCCCTACAAGGACCAGATCTGGAAGCTGGGCGAGCTGGTGGTCAACCTGGAACAGCTCGCGATCATCATCGCCACCGCCGTGCTGTGCGGCCTGCTGTTCGCGATGTTCCGCTACAGCAAGCTCGGCATCGCGATGCAGGCCTCGTCGCAGAACCAGCTGGCCGCCTACTACATGGGCATTCCGGTGAAGCGGCTCAACGGGCTGGTGTGGGGCCTGGCGGCGGCGGTCGCGGCCATCGCGGGCATGCTGCTCGCGCCCATCACCTTCGTGCACGCCAACATGGGCTTCATCGGGCTGAAGGCCTTTCCGGCGGCGGTGGTGGGCGGCTTCGGCAGCCTGCCGGGCGCGATCGTCGGCGGGCTGGTCATCGGCATCGTCGAGTCCTTCGCGGGCTTCTACCTGCCCGACGGTTTCAAGGACACGGCGCCGTACATCGTGGTGCTGCTGATGCTGATGATCAAGCCCAACGGCCTGTTCGGCGAGAAGCTGCGCAAGAAGGTGTAGATCTCATATGCGCTTCATCTTCAAGACCAGCTACGACCAGGACATCCGCCTCGCGCGGCACGGCGGCCATGTGTTCTGGTACGGCCTGCTCGTTGCGTTCCTCATCGCCGCGCCTTGGGTCATCGACGAGTACTGGCTCGCGCAGCTGACCTTCGTGCTGATCTACGGCATCGTCGGGCTGGGGCTGATGCTGCTGGCCGGCTTCACCGGGCAGTTCTCCATCGGGCATGCGGCGTTCCTGGGCGCGGGGGCTTACACGCAGGGCGTGCTGACGAACCTGGGCGTGCCGTTTCCGCTGGCGCTGGTGGCCGCCGCGGGGCTGTCGGCCGCGGTGGGCGTCGTGGTTGCGCTGCCGGCGCTGCGCGTGAAGGGCATCTACCTGGGCATTGCGACGCTGTCCTTCGGCTTCATCGTGGAAGAAGTGTTCGCGCGCTGGGAGAGCGTGACGGGCGGCAACGCGGGGCTGCACGTGAAGTCGCCGCAGCTCTTCGGCTGGTCGCTGGGCTCGGGCGACGGCTTCTACTTTCTTTGCCTGGTGGTGGCGGTGCTGGCCACGCTCGGCATCCTGAACCTGCTGCGCTCGCCGACCGGGCGAGCCTTCGTCGCCATCCGCGATTCGGAAATTTCCGCGCAGAGCATGGGCATTCACCTGGCGCGCTACAAGACGATGTCGTTCGCGATCTCGGCCGCGCTCGCGGGGCTGGGCGGCGCGCTGTACGCGCACAAGCTGAGCTTCATCTCGCCCGACCAGTTCAGCATCCTGCAGTCGATCGACCTGCTGCTGATGGTGGTGATCGGCGGGCTGGGCTCGGTGCACGGCGCGTTCCTGGGCGCGATTTTCCTGATCGCGATGCCGCAGCTGATCTCCATCGGCAAGGACTGGCTGCCGGAGGCCATCGGACAGGCGCCGGGGTTGCAGGGGCTGGTGTATGGGCTGGTGCTGATCGCGTTCGTGCTGTTCGAGCCGCTGGGCTTGTACGGGCGCTGGCTGAAGATCCGGACCTGGCTGCAGCTCTTTCCGTTTTACCGCAAGGGGTTGTTCAAGCGGCAGAAGTCGTTCACCAAGTCGGACCGGCTGAGATGAGCAGCGGCGACATTCTTCTCTCCGCGAAGGAGCTGAGCGTGCGCTTCGGCGGGGTGCTGGCTGTCAACAAGGTGAGCTTCGACGTGCGCCGCGGCGAGGTGTTCACGCTGATCGGGCCTAACGGCGCGGGCAAGACGACGGTGTTCAACCTGATCAGCCGCATCTACACGCCGACGACGGGCGAGATCACGTGGCATGGCGAGGAGGGCGGCCCGTTGCCGCTGACGCAGCAGGCGCCGCATGCGATTGCGGCGCTGGGCATTGCGCGGACCTTCCAGAACATCGAGTTGTTCGAGCATGCGACGGTGTTGCACAACCTGCTGATCGGCCGGCACACGCATCGGCAGACGGGGTTCTGGAGCGAGGTGTTCTTCACGCCTGCGACGCGGCGTGCGGAGATCGCCGCGCGGGAGAAGGCGGAGCAGGTCATCGAGCTGCTGGACCTGCAGCACCATCGCGATTCGATGGTGGCGGGGTTGCCCTATGGCGTTCGCAAGGTGGTGGAGCTGGCGCGTGCGTTGTGCACGGAGCCCAAGCTGCTGCTGCTCGACGAGCCGTCGTCGGGGCTCAATGTCGAAGAGACGGCGGACATGGCTTTCTGGATCCAGGACATCCAGCATGAGCTGGGGGTGTCGGTGCTGATGGTCGAGCACGACATGTCGCTTGTGTCCAAGGTGTCCGACCGGGTGCTTGCGATGAACATGGGGGAGGTGCTGGCTACTGGAACTCCCGGTGAGGTGCAGGCTGATCCGCGTGTTGTCGAGGCCTACCTTGGGACTGTGGACGACGTGAGCAGCTTGAGGAGGGTGGCGGCGTGAATGCCTTGTTCGTTGCCTCTTTGGGGACGCCCGGTATGCGGTGCGGGGCTTGGCCAGGGTGGAAACACTCTGAGCGCGCCCACGGCGTTGGGGCCCCTGTCTCCGGTGGGCCGTTGAGGCACCGCCGAGCAGCGCAGCGGCGGGCGGATCAGGGCTCGCAGCTGTTTGAGCGAAGCCAGTTCTGCGAGACCCCGCCCGTCGCGAGCAGCGCAGGGAAGCCCGAAGGGCCGGTGACGTCGGCCCGCCGGAGACAGGGGCCCCAACGCCGCTCCCCGAACGCAGGAAGACAAAGATGAGCGACACCGTGCTCCAGTTGCTCAACGTCGAAAGCGCCTACGGCCCCATCAAGGCCATCCGAGGCGTGAGCCTGAAAGTAAGGCAGGGCGAGATCGCAACGGTGTTGGGCTCGAACGGCGCAGGCAAGACCACGATCCTGAAGACCATCTCCGGAATCATCGACCCGAGAAAAGGCAGCATCGAATTCCAGGGCAAGGACATCACCGCCAAGGACCCGGCCTACATCGTCCAGCAAGGCCTGAGCCACGTGCCCGAAGGACGCGAAGTGTTTCCGCTGCTGTCGGTGAAGGACAACCTGCTGATGGGCGCCTACACCCGCAAGGACCGCGACGGCGTGGCGCGCGACATGGAAACCGTCTATGCCTACTTTCCCATCCTGCGCGAACGCGCGACGCAGGACGCGGGCCTTCTTTCCGGCGGGCAGCAGCAGATGCTGGCCATCTCGCGCGCCATCATGGCCGCGCCGCATCTCATTCTTCTGGATGAACCCAGCCTCGGCCTGAGCCCCAAGCTGACGAAGGAAATCTTCGAGATCGTCGTGCGCATCAACCGCGAGCGCGGCACCACCATCCTGCTGGTCGAGCAGAACGCCAACATGGCGCTCAATGCGGCCGACCACGGCTACGTGCTGGAGAACGGCCGCATCGTGATGGAAGACTCCTGCGAACGCCTGAGGGAAAAGGAAGACATCAAGGAGTTCTATCTCGGCGTGAAAGACGACGGCGTGCGCGGCGAGCGGCGCTGGAAAAAGAAGAAGACCTGGAGGTAGCCGCCGCCATGCAAGGACTCTGGGACCTCAATACCTTCGAACCGCGCCTCGACGTCGTCGTGCCCGGCGACACCATTCCCGCGATGTTCTGGAATGCCGTCAAGCAGCGCGGCGACACCGTCTGGATGCGGCAGAAAGAGCTCGGCATCTGGCGCAGCTGGAGCTGGCACCAGACCGCCGACGCCGTGCGCGAGATCGCGGCCGGCCTGCAGGCCATCGGCTTCGCGCCCGGCGAGTGCGCGTCCATCCTGTCGAACACCGTCATCGAATGGGTGCTGGCAGACCTGGCCGTGCTCAGCTGCGGCGGCGTGTCCAACGGCATCTACCCGACCGACGCCGCCTCGCAGGTGCACTACCTGTGCGAAGACTCGCGCACCACCGTGCTCTTCGTGGAAGACGACGAGCAGCTCGACAAGGCGCTCGAAGTGCGCGCCGGCCTGCCGGGCCTGCGCCGCATCGTGGTGTTCGACATGGAAGGCCTGCGCGACCTCGACGACCCGGGCGTGATGAGCCTCGATGCGCTGCGCGAACTCGGGCGCGCGCGCCTGTCGGCCGATCCGCAGGCGGTGGAGCGCACCGTGGCCGCCTGCCGGCCCGAAGACCTCGCCATCCTCGTCTACACATCGGGCACCACCGGCAAGCCCAAGGGCGCCATGCACAGCCACGCGGGGCTGGTGTACACCGCGCGCGGCTACAACACGCTCATCGCGCAGGACGAGAAAGACGAGCGCATGTGCTTCCTGCCGCTGTGCCACATCGCCGAGCGCATGGGCGGCGAGTACTTCGCGATGTACACCGGCTCCATCCTCAACTTCGTCGAGAACCCCGAAACCGTGCCGGAGAACGTGCGCGAGATCGCGCCCACCGTGTTCACCGCGGTGCCGCGCGTGTGGGAGAAGTTCTATTCGGGCGTGATGATCGCGCTGAAGGAAGCGAGCCCGCTGCAGCAGGCCGCCTACAGGTGGAGCATCGGCGTGGGTGAAGCCATCGCGGCGAAAGTGCTGGCCGGCGAGCCGGTCGGCGCGGGGCTCAAGCTCAAGTTCAGGCTCGCGCGGCTGCTGGCGCTGGACAACGCGCGCAAGCTCATCGGCATCCATCGCTCGCGCTTTCTCGTGACGGGCGCGGCGCCGATTTCGCCCGAGCTGGTCAAGTGGTACCTGGCGCTCGGCGTGCCGATGCTCGAGGTGTGGGGCATGACGGAGTCCTGCGGCGCTTCCACCGCGGTGCCGGCCATGCGCATCAAGCCCGGCTCCATCGGGCCGGCCACGGGCTACAACGAGGTGCGCATCGACCCGGCCACCGGCGAGATCCTGGTGCGCGGACCCAATGTCTTCATGGGTTACCTCAACCTGCCGGAGAAAACGGCCGAGACGATCGACGCCGAAGGCTGGCTGCACACGGGCGACGTCGGCGTGATGGACGAGGACGGGTATTTCCGCATCACCGACCGGATGAAAGACATCATCATCACGGCAGGTGGCAAGAACGTCACGCCGAGCGAGCTGGAGAACGAACTCAAGTTCAGCCTCTACATCACCGACGCCGTGGTGATCGGCGACAAGAAGCCCTACCTCACGGTGATCGTCATGATCGACCAGGAGAACGTCGAGAAGTTTGCGCAGGACAACGACGTGCCGTTCAGCAACTACGAGAGCCTGACGCGCACGAAGGAAGTGCTGGACCTGATACAGGGCGAGATCGACCGCGTCAACGCCAAGTTCGCGCGCGTGGAGCAGATCAAGAAATTCTTCCTGCTCGAGACGCAGCTGAGCGCCGAGGACGAGGAGCTCACGCCCACGATGAAGCTCAAGCGCAAGCTGGTGCAGACCAAGTACGCCGAGCGCATAGAAGCCATGTACCGGTGATCCGTTTTTTCCGTCAACCCGAGGAGACAACCGCATGAAGCTCAAGACACTGACGACGCTGGCCGTGCTGGGCCTGGCCGCGACGCTTGCGTCCGCGCAACAGCAGCAGGGCGTGACCAAGGACGAGATCCGCATCGGCACCATCCAGGACCTGTCGGGCCCGCTGGCGGGCTTCGGCAAGCAGGCGCGCAACGGCATGCAGCTGCGCGTGGACGAACTCAACGAGCAGGGCAACGTCAACGGGCGCAAGCTCAAGCTGTTCGTGGAAGATTCGGGCTACGACCCGAAGAAGGCCGTGCTGGCCGCGCAGAAGCTGGTGAACCAGGAAAAGATCTTCGTCATGGCCGGGCACATCGGCACGGCGCAGAACATGGCGGCCATGCCGGTGCAGTTCGACAAGAACGTCATCAACTACATGCCCATCACCGCGGCGCGCGAAATGTACGAGCCGCTGAACCGGCTGAAGTATTCGTTCGCCGCCACCTACTACGACCAGATCCGCCTGGCCCTGCCGAAGATGATCAAGGACAAGGGCGCCAAGAAGGTCTGCACCATCTACCAGGACGACGAGTTCGGCCTGGAGGTGCAGCGCGGCGCCGAGGCGGGCCTGAAAGCCGCGGGCATGGAGCTTGCCGAGAAGACTTCGTTCAAGCGCGGCGCCACCGACTTCAGCTCGCAGGTCGCGAAGATGAAGGCCGCCAACTGCGACCTCGTGGTGCTCGGCACCATCATCCGCGAGACCATCGGCACCGTGGGCGAGGCGCGCAAGACCGGCTTCAACCCGACCTTCCTGGGCTCCAGCGCGGCCTACACCGACCTGATCCACAAGCTCGGCGGCAAGGCGATGGACGGCGTCTACGCCACCATGACGGTGCAGAACCCCTACACCGACGAACAATCGCAGCCGCTGCGCTTCTGGGCCAACAAGTACAAGACCAAGTTCAACGAAGACCCGACCGTGTTCTCGGTGTACGGCTACGTGATCATCGACTCGTTCATCAAGGCCGCGACCAAGGCCGGCCCGAACCTCACGACCGACAGCTTCATCAAGGCGATGGACAGCATCACCTTCGAGCCTGACATGTTCGGCAGCCCGAAGAGCACCTACACGGCCACCAAGCGCCTGGGCAACGACCAGTCGCGCTTGTCGCAGATCAAGGACGGCAAGTGGGTGGTGGTCTCGGACTATGTGACACCATGACGGGACCATGCCCATCCATTCCCCCAGTTTCTGGTTGATGAAATCCGAGCCCGACGAGGTCTCCATCGACGATGCGCTCGCCGCGCCCGACGCCACCGTGGCGTGGACCGGCGTGCGCAACTATCAGGCGCGCAACTTCATGCGCGACAGCATGAAGGTCGGCGACGGCGTGCTTTTCTATCACTCGAGCTGCCCGGAGCCGGGCATTGCCGGCATCGCGCGGGTGGCCTCGGGCATCAAGCCCGACCCGACGCAGTTCGACCCGAAGTCGCCCTACTACGACGCGGGCGCCAAGCCGGAAGATCCGCGCTGGCTGCTGGTGGACGTGCAGGCGCTGCGCAAGACGCGGCTGCTGGCGCTGCCCGAGCTGCGCGCCAGGCCCGAGCTGGCCGACCTGGTGGTGCTGCGCAAGGGCAACCGGCTGTCGATCACGCCGGTGGAGCCGGCGCACTGGAAGATCATCGAGAAGATGCTGGCCTGAAGGCTCAGCCGATCTTGTTCAGGATCGGGAACAGCTTGCCCAGGCCGTCGGCCATCACCTCGACCGCGAGCGCCGCGAGGATCAGGCCCATCAGCCGCGTCATGATGTTGATGCCGGTCTTGCCGAGCACGCGCGCGATCGGCTGAGCGAGCGAAAACGCCAGGGCGGTCGCCAGCGCCACCACCACGCCGTAGCCCACCAGGATGGCAAGCTCCCACAGGTGCTGCGCCTTGTCGGCGTAGATCACCACGGTGGAAATGGTGGCCGGCCCGGTGAGCAGCGGAATGGTGAGCGGCACCACGGCAATCGACGCGCCCATCGACGCCTTGACCTCGGTGGCGCGCAGCTCTTCGACGTTGGTCTTGCTCTCGGCCGGCTTGGCGTTGAGCATCGACAGCGAACTCATGAGCAGCAGCAGCCCGCCGCCGACCTGGAAGCTCGCGATCGAGATGCCGAAGAACGACAGCAGCTGCAGCCCCAGCAGCGCGCTCACGGCAATGACCACGAACGCGCTGAAGGCTGACATGCGCACCGTGTGGCGGCGCTGCGCGTCGCTGTAGCCCTGCGTGTAGTGGATGAAGAAAGGCACGATGGCCAGCGGGTTGACGATGGCCACCAGCGTGACCAGCGGCTTGATCAGGTCCATCGATGTGCTCATGGCTCAGCGGCCTCCGGTGACGTCGAGCAATGCCATGGTGGTGTAGCTGGCCTCGGCCGACAGCAGCCAGAGGATGGCGCCGGCAATCTCGTCGGCGGTGCCGGCGCGCTTCATCGGGATCTGCGGGCCCAGCGCGGCGGCGCGGTCGGGCAGGCCGCCGGAGGCGTGGATCTCGGTGTCGATCACGCCGGGACGCACCGCGTTCACGCGGATGCCTTCGTCCGCCACTTCCTTGGCCAGGCCGACTGTGAAGGTGTCGATGGCGCCCTTGCTCGCGGCGTAGTCGACGTACTGGCCCGGCGAGCCCAGGCGCGAGGCGCCGCTGGAAACGTTGACGATGGCGCCGCCCGTGCCGCCGTGCTTGGTGCTCATGCGGCGCACGGCCTCGCGCGCGCACAGGAAGCTGCCGATCACGTTGATGCGGAACATGCGCTCGAGGCGCGCCACGCTCATTTCGTCGACGCGCGCCGTCACGTCGACGATGCCCGCGTTGTTCACCAGCGCGGTGAGGCGGCCCAGTTTGGCGTCGACCTGCTCGAACATGGCGAGCACCTGGGCCTCGTCGCCCACGTCGGCCCGCACCGCCATGGCCGTGCCGCCTTCCGCGCGGATGGCGCGCACCACTTCGTCGGCGGCCAGCGAATTGCTGGCGTAGTTGACCGCGACCGCATAGCCGCGCTTCGCGGCGAGCCGCGCGGTGGCGGCGCCGATGCCGCGCCCGCCGCCCGTGATCAAGAGCACCTGGTCCAAAACCTACCTCCTGCAGAGAAACTGCGCGTCAGTTAAAACCGTCGGCTGATTACATCACCGGGGGCATGCGAATGAGCACGAGCAAGACGATCGACTATTACTTTCCTCCGCAGAGCCCGTGGACGTATCTGGGACATTCCCGCTTCGTGGCGATCGCCAAGGCCGCGGGCGCCACGGTGCGGGTGCGGCCCATCGACATGGGCAGCGTGTTCCCGGTGTCAGGCGGGCTGCCGCTGGGCAAGCGGGCACCGCAGCGGCAGGCCTACCGGCTGGTCGAACTCGAGCGCTTCTCGCGCCACCTCGGGCTGCCGCTGAATCCGAAGCCGAAGTTCTTTCCGGTCGCCGGGGACGACGCGGCCCGGCTGATCATCGCGGTCGACCTGCACGACGGCACCGACGCCGCCCTGCGCATGTGCGCGGCGGTGTTCGAGGCGGTGTGGGTGCAGGAGCGGAACATCGGCGACCCGAACGTGCTCGAAGCGCTGGTCGCCGAGTGCGGCCTGCCGGCCAAGCGCGCCGAGCAGTCGCAGAGCCAGGCGGTGCAGGAGCGCTACGAGGCCTACACGCAGGAGGCCATCGACATCCAGGTCTTCGGCGCGCCGAGCTACGTGATCGATGGCGAAATATTCTGGGGGCAGGATCGCCTCGACTTCGTCGAACGGGCGCTGCGCGCGTAGCCCGGCGTCCGTTCATTCATTCTTTCATCTGTTTCGATTCACCATCCAGGAGTACCAGCACATGGGCCAATTCATCGATCTCACCGCCAAGGACGGCTTCACTTTCCCTGCCTATGTGGCCGAGCCCGCGGGCAAGCCGCGCGGCGCGGTGGTCGTGGTGCAGGAGATCTTCGGCGTGAACTCGCACATCCGCTCGGTGGCCGACGGCTATGCGGCCGAGGGCTACCTCGCCGTGGCGCCGTCGACCTTCCATCGCGTCAAGCCGGGCGTGGAGCTGGGCTATTCGGACGACGACATGAAGAACGGCTTCGGCCTGAAGACGGCGGTCGAGGCGCTGCCCGCGCCCGGCGTGCTGCAGGACATCGAAGCATCAATCGCCTATGCGTCGAAGGCCGGCAAGGTCGGCATCGTCGGCTACTGCTGGGGCGGCCTGCTGGTGTGGCGCGCGGCCGCGCTGCTGCCGGGCCTGTCGGCAGCGGCGCCGTACTACGGCGGCGGCATGACCACGCCGGAGGAAACCGCCCGCCAGCCCAAGGTGCCGGTGCTCGCGCACTTCGGCAACCAGGACCACTGGATTCCGCTGGACACCATCGAGACCTTCAAGAAGGCGCATCCCGAAGTGGAAGTGCACGTGTACCCGGTCGGCCACGGCTTCAACTGCGACCAGCGCGGTTCGTACGACGCGGACGCTGCCAAGCTGGCGCGCGAGCGAACGCTGGCGTTCTTCGCCAAGCATCTCGGCTGAGCGGGTTGCCGCGCTGAATGAAAAAACCCGGCGCTGCCGGGTTTTTCAATGGCTCTTGCGCGGCGTGCTGCCGGGACCCACGCGGGTCTGCAGGAAGTCGAGCAGCGCGCGCAGCGCGGCGCTGTTGTGGCGCCGCTGCAGGTAGGCGGCCGAAAGCCACATGTCCTTGCGGGCGTAGTCCTGCAGCACCGGCACCAGTTCGCCGTGGTCCAGGTGCGACTGCACCAGGATCGACGGCAGGTAGATGACGCCGAAACCATGCATCGCCACGCGGATGAGCGGCGCGCCTTCGGTGCAGTCCATGCGGCTTTTCACCGGCACGTCGAGCGGCGTGCCGTTGTCATCGAAGCGCCAGACCGGCTGCTGGCCCAGCAGCGAGAACGTGAGCGCTTCGTGGCTGGAAAGATCGCGCGGATGCTCTGGCTTGCCGTGCTTCTTCCAGTAGACCGGGGAAGCGCAGACCACCATGTTCATGAGCCGCAGCTTGCGCACGATGAGGTTGGCGTCCTCGACCGGACCGCTGCGCAGCTCGACGTCGATGCCTTCCTCGGCGAGGTCGACGGTGCGGTTGGTCAGCTGCAGGCTGATCGTCACGTCGGGGTAGTAGCGCATGAAATCGGCCAGCAGGTTCGGGAATTCGCCGCTGCCCATGCCGTGCGGGGCCGAGATGCGCAGCCGTCCGCTGGGCTGGCTGGCGCGCTCCTGCAGCTCCGACTGGGTGAGCTCGACCATCTCCAGCATCGGCGTGCTGCGCTCCAGCAGCAGCTGGCCGGCGTCGGTGAGGCTCACGGAGCGCGTGGAGCGGTTGAGGAGACGCACGCCGAAGCGGGTTTCCAGCTCGGCCACATACTTGCTGACCGTGGCCTTCGACATGTCGAGCCTCTTGGCTGCCTGGGAAAAGCTGCCGTGGGAGGCGACTTCCCGGAAGGTTCTGATCAGATCGAGACTGTCCATGTGAGTGAGCCCATTGTTTCCGTTTTGGGAACGCGATGGTTCGATTCTCCCGGGTTTTTCCTAGCCGGATTGGGCGACACTTCGGTTACACGCCGCCGCTTGACCGAAGGAACCGACATGAAGACCTCGAACATCATTGCCGCAGCAGCCCTGTCGATGCTGGCCGCCGCCGGTGTGCGGGCCCAGGGCTATGCGCCGGTCCAGCCGCTTCAGGCCACGACCAGCCGGGCCGACGTGGCGGCGGGGGCGGATGCCGCGGCGCGCGCCGGCAACATCTATGGCGACGTGGTGGCGGAGCCCCTGCGCTCGCGGCCCGGCGTGCGGGACCGGGCGTCGGTTCGGGCCGAAGCCGTGGCCGCCGCCCATGCGCCGAACCAGAACCTCGACCGTCGCGCCTTCTTCAACAGTGAAGTGCCGCCGCAGATCGGCACCGGGCGTCCGTAGCCACTGGCGTAGAGGCATTTGCAAGGGGCCGGACCGGTGCGAACCGGTCCGGCCTTTTTGCTTGCATGCCTTCATGTCGTCATTGTTTCAATAGAGGAAACACGGTGTCTCTGATCGGCGCGTTTCGGCCATGCGATTCGCCCCGAAACTCGCTGCACAGGCAAGCGACCATGCAAGCCTGGTGGACAAACGATCCAACGAACATCCAGGAGAAATGAATATGAAGACCTCGCAAATCCTCGCAGCTGCCGCCCTGACCCTGTTCGCCGCCGCCGGCGCGCAAGCAGAAACCTACGAAGGCGTGAACACCGCCGTCTCGACCAAGAGCCGTGCTGACGTGAACGCCGAAGCCGTGCGCACCGCATCGGCTCCGAACCAGAACGTGACCCGCGGTTCGCGCGGCCCGGAAACGGTCGCCGTGTCGAAGGACCGTTCGATCGTCCAGGCAGAAGCCGTTCGCACCGCCTACGCTCCCGACCAGAACGTGACCGGCGGCTCGCGCGTCAACAGCAAGGTCATCTCGACCATGCAGCACCCGATGGACGTTCGCGTTCAAGCCCAGCAAGGTGCTGGCGCAACCGCCAAGTAAGACGGACAAGACGGCAGCCCTTCGGGGCCGCCGGATTGAAAAAGGGGCCACGCGCGCAGCGTGGCCCCTTTTTTCATGGGCGCGGCGATCAGCGCGTGCGGGCGAGGTAGCGCTTGCGCCAGAAAACCAGCACCAGCAGCACGGCGATGACGAGCATCGACGTCATCGCGATCCAGAAGCCGTCCGCCTTGTGTACCAGCGGGATGAACTCGAAGTTCATGCCGAAGATGCCCGCGATCAGGTTCAGCGGCAGGAACACGGCGGTCAGCACCGTCAGCACCCGCATGATGTCGTTGGCGCGGTGGCCCTGGACGCTGAAATGCATCTGCACCGCCGTCTCGGCGTTCTGCTCGAGCCGGTGCACGTGGTGCACCACCCGCTCGATGTGCTCGAGCACGTCGCGGCTGCGGATCATGATGAGTTCGCGCTCGCGCTGCTCCGCCTCGCCCTTGGGCACGGGGAGGGTCTCCAGAGAGTCGATCCAGTCCTGCATGGCGGCGCGCTGGTCTTCGCAGATCTCGTCCAGGTGGTGCAGCGACTGGCGTGCCTCCATCAGCGCGCTCCAGTTGGTGAAGCGGCTGCGCGGGTCGATCAGCTCGGTCTGCCAGTGGTCCAGCTGCTTCGTGAGCTCGCGCCGCAGATCCAGGTAGCTGTCGACGATCTGGTTGATGACGCGAAGCATCAGGTCCGAGGGGCTCGTCGGCAGCCGCGCCGAGGTGGAGCGCACGTCGAGCGCGGGGGCGCCCTGGCCGTCGGGCGAGGCGGCGGCCAGCAGGCGGGCGGCGAAGGCGTCGCGCACCGCGCCGTCTTCCGGGTGCACCGACAGCAGCACGCGGTCGAACACTGCAAAGCCGACCGGGCGGGTGTCGACCCGGCGCAGCACCGGCGGGCCGCTGCGGGGTGCTGGCGGCGGCGCCTCGGTCCCCTTGGCGTTGCCGTTGCCGCTGGCCAGGCGCCGGAACACCAGCACGTCGTACTTCGAGGTGTAGTCGTAGTGCGAGGGCAACTGCTCGTTGAGCAGATCGGCCACGTGCAGGTCGACCAGCTGCGTCAGGCAGAGGGTCTGCAGGATCTGCTGCACTTCGGCCAGCGAGGCCTTGAATTCCTCGCGCGTGAGCGAGATCCAGAGATAGCCGCCGGCGCCGCACGCGCCCGGCACGGCCAGCGGCGCCAGCGCCGCGTGTTCGCTGACCCGCGAACGGTCGATTTCGAAAATGCGCATGCCCGGTGCCGGCGGGCCGTTACTTCTTCAGGAGGCGCGCGGCGTCGAGCGCGAAGTACGTGAGCACGCCGTCGGCGCCGGCGCGCTTGAAGGCCAAGAGGCTTTCGAGCACCACGGCGTCGTGGTCGAGCCAGCCGTTCTGGGCGGCGGCCTTGAGCATGGCGTATTCGCCGCTCACCTGGTAGGCGAAGGTGGGCACGCGGAACTCGTCCTTCACGCGGCGCACGATGTCGAGGTACGGCATGCCGGGCTTCACCATCACCATGTCGGCGCCTTCGGCGATGTCGAGCGCCACTTCGCGCAGTGCTTCGTCGCTGTTGCCGGGGTCCATCTGGTAGACCTTCTTGTTGCTCTTGCCGAGCGTCGAGGCCGAGCCGACGGCGTCGCGGAAGGGGCCGTAGAAGGCGCTGGCGTACTTGGCGCTGTAGGCCATGATGCGCGTGTGGATGTCGCCCCGGGCTTCGAGCGCCTGGCGGATGGCGCCGATGCGGCCGTCCATCATGTCGCTGGGGGCCACGATGTCCACGCCGGCTTGCGATTGCGTGAGTGCCTGCTTCACCAGGAGCTCGACAGTTTCCTCGTTGAGGATGTAGCCGGTATCGTCGAGCACGCCATCTTGGCCGTGGCTGGTGTACGGGTCGAGGGCGACGTCGGTCATGACGCCCAGTTCCGGGAAGCGCGCCTTGAGGGAGGCGACAACACGTGGAATCAGCCCGTCGGGGTTGAAGGCCTCGCTGCCGTCGGGCGTCTTGAGGCCGGCGTCGATCACCGGGAACAGCGCCATCACCGGAATGCCGGCCTCGACGCATTGCTCGGCAACCGGCAGCAGCAGGTCGAGACTCAGACGATCCACGCCGGGCATCGACGGCACCGCCTCGCGCCGCTTCTCGCCTTCCTGCACGAAGACCGGGTAGATCAGGTCATTGACCGTCAGGGCATGTTCGCGCACCAGATTGCGGGTGAATGCGTCGCGGCGCAGGCGTCGTGGCCGGCCGGCAGGGAACATGGCCAAAGGTAAATTTGATGACTTCATATGCCCAAAATTGTGCCTGAAGCCACCTTTCGCAGTACTGGCGCTGTGGGGTCGGTTGTCTGACAACTACGGTAATTCGTAGGCCGAAGGTTTTCAAATTTTTGGTTTAAATGTCAAAGAAAGTGCCACAGTCGCTTGAAACCTTGTTTCGTCTTTGTTAAATTCTGAGGCGGGCGGCTTGCCGCTCCCCGCTTTTCCTCCCTGAGCGGGTGCCTTGATGTGTGACAGCAAAAGGGCTTCCCAGCCCGACGTGAAGACGTCGGGCTTTTTTTTGCCCGAAGGTCTTCCAGAGCCTTGTTTCAGAGGGGCAAAAGAGGTGCGCCACTAAACTGCCGCCATGCTCTGGGTCAAATCTCTCCACATCGTTTTCATCGCAAGCTGGTTCGCCGGGTTGTTCTACCTGCCGCGCATCTTTGTTAATTTGGCCATGGTGCCGCCGGAGTCGAAGGCCGAGCGCGATCGGCTTCTGCTGATGGCCCGCAAGCTCCTGCGGTTCACGACCTTCCTGGCGGTCCCGGCGCTCGGCTTCGGCCTTTGGCTCTGGCTGGGCTACGGCATCGGACGCGGCCCGGGCAACGGCTGGATGCATGCCAAGCTGGCGCTGGTGCTGGTGGCCATCGGCTATCACCACGGTTGCGGTGTGCTGCTGCGCCGCTTCGTGGCGGGAGAAAACCGGCGCAACGACCGCTGGTTCCGCTGGTTCAACGAACTGCCGGTGCTGCTGCTGCTGGGCATCGTGATCCTGGTGGTGGTCAAGCCGTTCTGACACCGGCAGGCATGGTGGCCATGGTGGAGAAGCCGCACAAGTCCGCCGCGTTGCCGCTGGCGCTCGCTTATGCGGCGCTGATCGTCTACGCCAGCCTGTATCCGTTCGCCGACTGGCGCGACCAGGGCATCGCCCCCTGGGCCTACCTGTGGGCGCCCTGGCCCAAGTACTGGACGGGCTTCGACTTCGCGGTCAATGTCGCGGGCTACGTGCCCTTCGGGTTCCTGTGCGCGCTGGCGGTGCTTCGAACGCGCGGCGGCGCCACCGCGTGGCGGGTGGTGCTGCGTGCCACGGCGGCCGGCGCGGCCATCGCCTTTTCGATGGAGACGCTGCAGAGCTATCTGCCGGTGCGGATCCCTTCGAACGTGGACCTGGCCCTGAACACGGCGGGCACGGTCATCGGCGCCGTGCTGGCGGCGGGGCTGGAGCGGCTCGGCGCCATTGCGCACTGGAGCCGAGCGCGGTCGCAGTGGTTCGTCGAGGAATCCCGCGGCGGGCTGGTGCTGCTGGCGCTCTGGCCGTTTGCGCTGCTGTTCCCGGCGGCTGTCACCTTCGGGCTCGGGCAGGTGTTCGAGCGGCTGGAGGTCGCGATCTCCGAGTGGCTGCTCGACACGCCCTTCATCGACTGGCTGCCGCTGCGCCAGTTCGAACTCGAGCCTCTGGTTCCCGCGGTGGAGCTGCTGTGCGTGATGCTCGGGGCGCTGGTGCCTTGCCTGCTGGGCTACCTGGTGGCGCGCTCCGTCGTGCAGCGCGTGGTCATGCTGCCGCTGATCCTGCTGACCGGCGTGGCGGCCTCGGCGCTGTCGGCGGCGCTGAGCTACGGGCCCACGCACGCCTGGGCCTGGCTGGACCTGCCGGTGCAGGTCGGCATGGCGGCCGCGCTCTTTGCCGGCATGCTGCTGCTGCTGGCGCCGCGCCGGCTGTGCGCGGCCTTGCTGCTCGCCGGGCTGGTGCTGCAGCTCAGTCTGCTCAACCAGGCGCCGGAGAGCGCGTATTTCGCGCAGACCCTGGCCACGTGGGAGCAGGGGCGCTTCATCCGCTTCCATGGACTGGCCCAATGGCTGGGCTGGGCGTGGCCCTTTGCCGTGCTGGCCTACGTGGTGGCGGCGCTCTCGCGGCGAGGGCGCGGCGGCGGCGATGGCGGGCTGGCCGCAAGGGGCGGTCACTAAAATCGGCGGATGCCCAACTCCTCAACCGCCGCGCCGTCCGGCTATTACGGTCGCCACATCTTCTTCTGCCTCAACGAGCGCAAGAACGGCGAGGACTCCTGTGCCTTGCACAACGCGCAAGAGGGCTTCGACCGCTGCAAGGCCAAGGTCAAGGAAGCGGGGCTCTCCGGGCCCGGCAAGGTGCGCGTGAACAAGGCCGGGTGCCTCGACCGCTGCGCGGGCGGGCCGGTCGCGGTGGTGTACCCGGAGGCCGTCTGGTACACCTTCGTCGATGGCGACGACATCGACGAGATCGTCGAATCCCACCTCAAGAACGGCGAAGTCGTCGAGCGGCTGCTGCTGCCGCCCGACATCGGGCGCTGAACTTTCCGCCGCTCCCTCTGCTCGTACTTTGCGCCAATGAATTCCCAGACCGAAAAGATCACCCTCCAGGGCGCCGCCGGCCGCATCGAAGTGCAGCGGGACCAGCCCGCCGAGACGCCGCGCGGCGTTGCCGTCATCGCCCATCCCCATCCGCTTTTCAGCGGCACCATGGACAACAAGGTGGTGCAGACGCTGGCCAGGGCTTTCGTCGCCGGCGGCTGGACCGCGGTGCGCTTCAATTTCCGCGGCGTGGGTGCCAGCGAGGGCGTGCACGACGAGGGGCGCGGCGAACTGGAAGACATGCTGGATGTCGTCCGCCAGCTGGCGCCCGAAGGCCCCTTGGCAATTGCCGGTTTCTCGTTCGGGGCCTTTGTCGCGAGCGGCGCCGTTTCCAGGCTGTGGGCCGAGCGCGACGTGCGGCAGATCGTGCTGGTCGGCACCGCCGCCGCGCGCAATGTGGTGGCGCCGCTGCCGGTCGAGGCGCACGAGCGCGCGCTGGTCATCCATGGCGAGGCCGACGACACCGTGGCCCTGTCCGCCGTGATGGACTGGGCGCGGCCGCAGTCACTTCCCGTCACAGTCATCCCCGGGGGCGGCCATTTCTTTCACGGACAATTGCCGCTGCTCAAAAGTCTTGTTGCCCGCCATCTTCGCGCGGGCGCTGCGTGAAGGCCTTGCAGGCCTGTCTTCGTCTCTCTCCGAACTCCCGATGAATCGTTTCCTTGGTGCGCTTCGCGCGCTGGTCATTGCCGCCGCCGCATCCATCAGCCTGATTGCCGCCGCCCAGGTGCCGGCCCCGCCCGAAATTGCCGCCCGCAGCTACCTGCTGCTCGACGTGACCGCGAACCAGATCCTCGCGCAGAAGGACATCGACAGCCCGATCGAGCCGGCGTCGCTGACCAAGCTGATGACGGCCTACGTCGTGTTCGACGCGCTGCGCGCCAAGAAGATCTCGCTGACGCAGACGCTGCCGGTCAGCCCGCGCGCCTGGAAGATGCCCGGCTCGCGCATGTTCATCGACCCCAAGATGCAGGTGCCTGTGGAAGACCTGATCAAGGGGCTGATCGTGCAGTCTGGCAACGACGCCACGGTGGCGCTGGCCGAAGGCGTGGGCGGCACCGTGGAGCACTTCGTCGAAATGATGAACGCCCAGGCCAAGGTGCTGGGCATGAAGAACACGGTCTACAAGAACCCCGAAGGCCTGACGACGCCCGGCCACACCACCACGGCCCGGGACCTGAGCACCCTGGCCACCCGCCTGGTGCGTGACTTCCCCGAGGAGGCCAAGTACTACGCCATCAAGAAGTACCGCTACCCGGGTACGCCGTCGACCAACGACACCAACCGCAACATGCTGTTGTTCCGCGACCCCACCGTCGACGGCCTGAAGACCGGCCATACCGATGCGGCGGGCTACGGCATGATCGCCACCGCCAGGCGCGACTTCCCCAACCTGACCGGCGGCCGCCGCCTGCTGTCGATCGTGCTGGGGGCCGCGAGCGAGACCGTGCGCGCCAACGAGTCGCAGAAGCTGCTGAACTGGGGCTACACGGCCTACGACGCCGTCCGCCTGTTCGACGCCGGCCAGCCGGCCGCCACGCCTGCCGTCTGGAAGGGCAAGGACAACACCCTGAAGCTGGGGCGTCCGGAAGCCATCGTCGTGGCCGTGCCGGCGGGCAGCGCCAGCAAGATCAAGACACAGGTGTCGCGGCCCGATCCGCTGGTGGCGCCTTTCACCAAGTTCCAGCCGGTCGGCTCGCTCAAGGTGACGCTGGACGACCAGCCCGTGGCCGACGTGCCGCTGGTGGCCCTGGATGGGGTCGAGCAGGCCGGCGTTTTCGGTCGCGCCTGGGATGCCGTGCGGCTCTGGATCAAGTAGCCCGCACATGTAAGAAAGGGCAAGACCGGCCCGCCGGCGGGATGCCCGTGGCGCCCGACCTTGCCGTTTCAAGCCCGTTTGCTATACTCGTGGGCTTTTCGGAATTTTCCGAAGGGTTTCACGTTTTCGTTATTCCCGGCTTCCTTGCCTTGCGTCACGTCAAGCGCCAGGGCGGTTTCACAGCCAAAGCCGGGTCGTTTTGGGACTAATTCATTCATGCCAACCATCAATCAACTGGTGCGTCAGGGTCGAACGGTCGAAAAGATCAATTCGAAGAGCCCTGCCATGCAGAACTCGCCGCAACGTCGCGGTGTCTGCACCCGCGTCTACACCACGACGCCCAAGAAGCCCAACTCGGCGCTTCGTAAAGTTGCCAAGGTCCGTCTGACCAATGGCTTCGAAGTCATCTCCTACATCGGCGGCGAAGGCCACAACCTCCAGGAACACAGCGTCGTGCTGGTCCGCGGCGGTCGTGTCAAGGACTTGCCCGGTGTGCGCTACCACATCGTGCGCGGTTCGCTGGACCTGCAAGGCGTGAAAGACCGCAAGCAATCGCGTTCCAAGTACGGCGCGAAGCGTCCCAAGAAGGCTTAAGCCTTCCTGTCGTCAAAAACAAACGGTGTTCGGTTACCTTGGCGGGTACATCGAACGAAGTGACCCAGTGTCGGGTCGAGTAAGTGAGAGTTCCAGCTGGCTCTCGCGGTGCCGGAAACGGTGCCAACTGAAGCAAAGAGGTTAAGAAAATGCCACGTCGTCGCGAAGTCCCCAAACGTGAAATCCTGCCGGATCCCAAGTACGGCAATGTCGAGCTGTCCAAATTCATGAACGTGATCATGGAAGGCGGCAAGAAGGCTGTTGCCGAGCGCATCATCTACGGTGCACTCGACTTCATCGAAAAGAAGAACCCGGACAAGGACCCCCTCGAAGCCTTCACCGTTGCCATCAACAACGTGAAGCCGATGGTCGAAGTGAAGTCGCGCCGCGTCGGCGGTGCGAACTACCAAGTTCCGGTCGAAGTCCGTCCCGTCCGCCGCCTCGCCCTGTCGATGCGCTGGATCAAGGAAGCCGCCCGCAAGCGCGGCGAGAAGTCGATGGCCCTGCGTCTGGCCAACGAACTGATGGAAGCCACGGAAGGCCGTGGCGGTGCCATGAAGAAGCGCGACGAAGTGCACCGCATGGCAGAAGCCAACCGGGCGTTCAGCCACTTCCGCTTCTAAAAATCAAACTTCGCTTGGGCGTTGGGTGTCGGGTTTCGGGCGTTGTGCCCGTGCCCGGGGCCCAGCGCTCAACGCATTTCAACCCGAAAGTAAATCATGTCCCGCAAGACCCCCATCGAGCGCTACCGCAACATCGGCATCTCCGCGCACATCGACGCTGGCAAGACCACGACGACCGAACGTATCCTGTTCTACACCGGTGTGAACCACAAGATCGGTGAAGTGCACGACGGTGCCGCCACGATGGACTGGATGGAGCAAGAGCAAGAGCGCGGTATCACGATCACGTCCGCCGCCACCACCTGCTTCTGGAAGGGCATGGCCGGCAAGTTCGACGAACACCGCATCAACATCATCGACACCCCCGGCCACGTGGACTTCACCATTGAAGTCGAGCGCTCGATGCGCGTGCTGGACGGCGCCGTGATGGTGTACGACGCCGTCGGCGGTGTGCAGCCCCAGTCGGAAACCGTCTGGCGCCAGGCCAACAAGTACAAGGTGCCCCGTCTCGCGTTCGTCAACAAGATGGACCGTACCGGTGCCGACTTCCTGCGCGTTCGCCAGATGATGGTCGATCGGCTGAAGGCCAACCCCGTCGTGATCCAGATCCCGATCGGTGCCGAAGAGCACTTCCAGGGCATCGTCGACCTCGTGAAGATGAAGGCGATCATCTGGGACGAAGACAAGGGCGTGACCTTCCAGTACGGCGAGATTCCCGCCAACCTGGTCGACGTCTGCAACGAATACCGCGAAAAGCTCGTCGAAGCGGCTGCCGAAGCCAGCGAAGAGCTGATGAACAAGTACCTCGAAGGCGGCGAGCTGAGCGAGGAAGAAATCAAGAAGGCCCTGCGCCAGCGCACCATCGCCGGCGAAATCCAGCCGATGCTGTGCGGCTCGGCCTTCAAGAACAAGGGCGTGCAGGCCATGCTCGACGCCGTCGTCGAATACATGCCCTCGCCGCTGGACATCCCGCCGGTGGCCGGCCTGGACGAAGACGAAGCGCCTGTCGTTCGCAAGGCTGACGACAACGAGAAGTTCTCGGCCCTCGCATTCAAGCTGATGACCGACCCGTTCGTGGGCCAGCTGACCTTCGTGCGCGTCTATTCGGGCGTGCTGACCAAGGGCGACAGCGTCTACAACCCGGTGCGCGGCAAGAAGGAACGTATCGGCCGTATCGTGCAGATGCACGCGAACAACCGCGAAGAAGTGAACGAAATCCGCGCCGGCGACATCGCCGCCTGCGTGGGCCTGAAGGAAGTGACCACCGGCGAAACGCTGTGCGATCCCGAAGCCATCGTCACGCTCGAGCGCATGGTGTTCCCGGAATCGGTGATCTCGCAGGCCGTCGAGCCGAAGACCAAGGCCGACCAGGAAAAGATGGGCATCGCGCTGCAGCGCCTTGCACAGGAAGACCCCTCGTTCCGCGTTCGCACGGACGAAGAGTCGGGCCAGACCATCATCGCCGGCATGGGCGAGCTCCACCTTGAAATCATCGTGGACCGCATGAAGCGCGAATTCGGCGTGGAAGCCAACGTCGGCAAGCCGCAAGTGGCCTACCGCGAAACGATCCGCAAGACTGTCGAAGAAGCCGAAGGCAAGTTCGTTCGCCAGTCGGGCGGCAAGGGCCAGTACGGTCACGTGGTCCTGAAGCTCGAGCCGCAGGAAGCTGGCAAGGGCTTCGAGTTCGTCGACGCCATCAAGGGCGGTGTGGTTCCTCGCGAATACATCCCCGCCGTGGAAAAGGGCGTTGTCGAAGCGCTGACGCAAGGCGTGCTGGCGGGCTACCCCGTCGTGGACGTCAAGGTCACGCTGCACTTCGGTTCGTACCACGACGTGGACTCGAACGAAATGGCCTTCAAGATGGCCGCCATCTTCGGCTTCAAGGAAGGCGCACGCAAGGCCAACCCCGTGATCCTCGAGCCGATGATGGCCGTGGAAGTCGAAACGCCTGAAGACTATGCCGGCAATGTGATGGGCGACCTGTCGTCCCGTCGCGGCATGGTGCAGGGCATGGACGACATGGTCGGCGGCGGCAAGGCCATCAAGGCCGAGGTGCCGCTGTCGGAAATGTTCGGCTACTCGACCACGCTGCGTTCGATGTCGCAAGGCCGTGCCACGTACACGATGGAGTTCAAGCACTACGCTGAAGCTCCGCGCAACGTTGCCGAAGCCATCGTGGCCGCTCGCGCCAAGTAAGTTTTTCAAGAATGCGGGGCCGCGCAGTGCGCGGCCCTCGTTGTCTGCGATCCGGTGCCGCCGCGTTCCCGTGCGAGGCGAATCAGCAATCGGGTGCAGACATAAAACCAATACACGGGAACTGCTCTTTCAAGGATTGAAAAATGGCAAAAGGTAAATTCACCCGCACCAAGCCTCACGTCAACGTGGGCACGATCGGTCACGTCGACCACGGC
>NZ_JBXASW010000077.1:0-25885 GCF_058809745.1 Variovorax sp. MPBD4-3 | reverse complement strand
AGCCATTCCCCCGCGACCCCCGCGACCCCCGAGCAACTGCTCGAGCGTGCCGACAACATCTCCGTCGCCTTCCTCGCCGTGCTCGAGCGCCTCGCCCCGGAGGCCCGCGCGGCTTTCCTGCTGCGCGAAGTGTTCGATGCCGACTACGACGAAGTCGCCCGCACCCTCGGCAAGAGCGAGGCCGCCTGCCGGCAACTGGTGCACCGCGCCAAGGCCCAGGTGCAGGAGGGGCGCCCGCGCTTCAGCGTGCCGCGCGAGACCCATGAGCGCCTGCTGCGCGCCTTTGCCGATGCCGCCGCGCGCGGCAGCCTGCATGAACTGAAGGCGCTGATGGCCGAGGACGCCGAGCTTATCGGCGATGGCGGCGGCAAGGTGCCGACCTTCGGCAAGAGCCTGCATGGCAGCCAGCGCGTGGCGCAGCTCTACTTTGCGCTCTGGCGCCGCATGGGGCCGGCGGTGCGCATGGAAATCGTCGACATCAACGGCGAGCCGGGCATGCTGCGCTTTCTCGGCGGCGAACTCGAATCGGCCCAGACCTTCGAGATCGAGGACGGCCGCATCGTGCGCATCCGCGCGCAGCGCAACCCCGACAAGCTGGCGCGCATCGCGCAGCTTTTTGCTTCGAAATAATTCGCGCGGCGTGTCACAGGGCGTGGGGCCCGTCCGTCTTCAGTGGGTGAGCAGTCAGATTTCATTGCAACCCAACTGGAGAAACCCATGAACCCCACTTTGCGCCTCAACTGGTCCAAGCTCGCCCCGAAGTCCTTCGAGGCTTTTCTGTCAGTCAATGCCACGCTCGAGTCGAGCACGCTGGGCAAGGTGCTGATCGATCTCGTCTTCGCACGTGTCTCGCAGGTCAACGGCTGCGCCTACTGCCTCGACATGCACGTGCGCGATCTGCGCAAGCAGGGCGAGGAATGGCAGCGCATCAACAGCCTGCCGACATGGCGCGAGGTGAGCTTCTACAGCGACCGCGAGCGCGCCGCGCTGGCCTGGGCCGAGTCGCTCACGCGGCTGGCCGACCGCCATGACGAACGCGATGCCGAGTTCGCCGCGCTGAAGGCCAATTTCAACGACCAGGAAATCGCCGAACTCTCGGTGGCGATCGCGCAGATCAACAGCTGGAACCGCCTGGGTGTCGGCATGCGCCTGCCCGTCGCGGCCAAGGCGATCGCCTGAAGGCTCAGCGCCGCTCCACCACCATCGGCGCAATGCGCAGGCTGTCGCGCAACTGCGTGACGACCTCACTGGCCGCGCTGCGCGACGGGAACGGCCCGGCCTGCAGCCGATGCGTGCCCGCCTCGCTGAACACGCGCAGTTGCGGCGCCAGCGCAGGCACGCCGTGCGCGGCCTGGTTCAGCATGCTTTCGGCGCCGTCCCGCTCACGGAAGGCGCCGAGCTGCACCCAGAAGCCCTGCAGCGCGGTGGAGGGCGCCGGTGCGCCCGCGGGCAGCGGCGGCGGCGACGAAGGCGCGGCCTGCAGCGGCGCCAGGTCGGTCACCACGATGGCGGGGCGCGACGGCGGAATGGACGGCGGCGACTGCGCCGATTCCGGCTCGGCCCCGGCCGGCGGCACGGTAGCGATAGGCGTCTGCGGCGCGACCGGCATCGTGGATGCGGGCGGCGGCAGGTCGTTGTAGCCGCTGTTGTTGCCCGCGGCGACGGGCGTTGTCCACTGGACGGGCACCGCCACGGGCTGCTGCGCATTCGACGCACGCGACGAGGACGGGGATGACGCCACGCGCACCGGAACGAACTGCGCAGCCGGTGCCGCGGGTGCAGCGGCCGGCGCTGCCGCCGCATAGGCCGTGCCCGAATCCCGTCGCCATGCGCCGGTGCGGATGTCCTCGTTGGTGATCCGCTCGATCTCCACCGGCGCCACGCCGCGCAGCAGGTCGAGCTTCAGCGCGGCGGTGTAGCTCAGGTCGATGACGCGGCCGTCGACGAAGGGGCCGCGGTCGTTCACCCGCACGATCACCTCGCGGCCGTTGGCCGGGTTGCGCACGCGCACATAGCTCGGCAGCGGCAGCGTCTTGTGCGCGGCCGTCATGGCGTACATGTCGTAGGGCTCGCCGCTCGACGTCGACTGCGCGTGGAACTTGGTCCCGTACCAGGAGGCCAGTCCCGATTCGCGGAACGGCTGGTCGTCGGTGATCGGCGCATAGCCGCGGCCCAGCACCGTGTAGGGCTTGGCGGTGCCGCCGCTGGTGCGGATGGGTTCGATGCGGGGCTCGGCGTCGGGCACGCGCGCCAGGTCGGGCGGAATATTGGTGCCGGGGCCGTCGCGGCCGCCGGTGGCGCCACCGCCGCCGGAGCGCGGGCCGCTCGCGCAACCCGCGAGGAAGACGGCGACGGCCACCGCGCAGGCGGCCAGCGCGGTGCTCAGTGGGGTGCGGGTGCCGTCAGCCAAATACCGCCTTCCAGAGCGCCAGCATGGCGTCGCGCTCGGCGGCCAGTGCGGGCGGGGTGACTTGCGTCGGTTCTTCGTTCAGGCGCGCGCGATGCTGCACGCGGCGCAGCTCGCGGTAAGCCCGCGCCGCGCTGCGGCCCACGCCTTCGGGCAGCAGCCCGGCCAGTTCGGCGCGCAGCAGCAGCGCGATGTTGCCCACGTTGGGAATCAGCTCGGGATGCTCGCCCGAGGACGACAGCACCAGGAACTGCACCGCGAACTCGGCATCGACCATGCCGCCGGGGCTGTGCTTCACGTCGAAGCGGCCGGCCTTCACCGGCCGCGCACCGCGCAGCTTTTCGCGCATGGCGATGATCTCGGCCTTCAGCGCCTCGCGGTCGCGCGGCGACACCAGCACGGCCTCGCGCACCTGGTCGAAGCGCGCGCCCAGTTCGGCGCCGTGGTCGCTGCTGCCCAGCACGAATCGCGCGCGGGTCATGGCCTGGTGTTCCCAGGTCCAGGCGGTGTTGCTGCCGCGGCCGAGCTGGTACTTTTCGTAGGCTTCGAAGCTGGTGGTCAGCAGGCCGGAGTTGCCGTTGGGCCGCAGCGCGGTGTCGATCTCGAACAGGTCGCCCTCGCGCGTCTTCACCGTGAGCCAGTTGATGAGCTTGCGCACGTAGGCCGCGTACACCTCGCCGGCCCGCTCGTCGTCATCGTCGTAGACGAACACGATGTCGAGGTCGCTGCCGTAGCCCAGCTCTTTGCCGCCCAGCTTGCCGTAGCCGATGATCGCGAACTGCGGCTCCTCGCGGTGGCGGTTGCGCACGTGCGGCCAGCACCAGCGGGCGGTCACGCGCAGCGTGGTGTCGGCCAGGGCGCTCAGGTCGTCGGCCACCTGCTCGACGGTGATGCGGCCGTCCACGTCGCGTGCCAGCGTGCGGAACACCTCGGCATGGTGGGCGTGGCGCAGCAGGTTCAGCAGGCGTTCCTCGTCGGCCTCGCCGGTGCGGGTGAGCGATGCGTGGCGTGCCTCCAGTTCGCGCTCGAACTCGGCGGCCAAGAAGCGGCCGGAGAGCATCTCGTCGCTCGCCAGTTCGTCGATCACGCCGGGGTGCTGCATCAGGTAGCGCGCGGGCCACCTGGCGGCGCCCAGCAGGCGCAGCAGGCGTTCCTGCACGGCGGGCCGTTCGACCAGCAATGCGAGATAGCTCTCGCGGCGCATCAGCGGCTCGATCCAGTCGGCCCAGCGCATCGCGGCGTCGACGTGGCGCGGCGTCTGCCCCGGTCCGTCGCCGTCGGCCTCCTTGAGCCACACGCCGGTGCGCTGCACCAGCTGGCGCAGCCGCACGCGGGTTTCCTCGCGCAGGGCCAGCACGCGGGGCTGCTCGCACCAGTCGCGGATGCGTTCTGCAAAGATCTGCGGCAGGTCGCCGAGCAGGTCGGCCAGCTCGGCGGGCGCGGCGGCCTTCTTGCCGCTGCACTTGCCGTTGCAGGGCTTCTCGCCGCCGAGCAGCTTGTCGAACTCCTGCGCGACGAACTCGCGGTGCGTGTCGAGCTGCGCGAGGAAAGGACAGCAATCGGCATAGCCCATGGTCTGGGCGATCCAGCGCAGGTCGTCGTCGGCCACCGGCAGCACGTGGGTCTGCTGGTCGTCGAGGTACTGGATGCGGTGCTCCACGCGGCGCAGGAACTCGTAGGCCGCGGCCAGCGCATCGGCGGTTTCCTGCGGCATCAGGTTGGCGCGCGCCAGGCGCTGCAGCGCATCGAGCGTGGGGCGCGTGCGCAACTCGGGGAACTGGCCGCCGCGCACCACCTGCAGCAGCTGCACGGTGAATTCGATCTCGCGGATGCCGCCGCGCGACAGCTTCACGTCGTTGGCGCGCTCGGGCCGGCCGGCGCTGCGGCGCGCCGACTGCTCGCGGATCTGACGGTGCAGCACGCGCAGCGAATCGAACACGCTGTAGTCGAGGTAGCGGCGGAACACGAATGGCAGCACCGCGCCGCGCAGCGACTGGGCCTGGCCTGCCTGCACCACGTCGCGCGGGGCCACCACGCGGCTCTTCATCCAGGCGAAGCGCTCCCACTCGCGGCCCTGCACCTGGAAATACTCTTCCAGCGCGTCGAGCGAGACCACGCTCGGGCCCGAATTGCCGTTGGGACGCAGCGCCAGGTCGACGCGGAACACGAAGCCGTGCTCGGTGGTGTCGCCCACCAGCGCATAGATGCGCTTCACGGCACGCGCGAAGTACTCCTGGTTGGACAGCCGGCCGCGCCCGTCGGCGTCGCCGTGGGTCTCGCCGTCCAGGTCGTAGAGGTAGATGAGGTCGATGTCGCTCGACACGTTGAGCTCGCGCGCGCCGAGCTTGCCCATGCCGACGATCCAAAGCTGCGCGCGCTGGCCGTCGGGGCCCCGCGGCGCGCCGTGCACGGCGTCGAGTTCGTGGCAGGCGTCCCGGCAGGCGATGTCGAGCGCCAGCTCGGCCAGCTCGGTGACCGCGGTGGTCACCACGGCCAGCGGCGCCTGCGCGTCGCAATCAAGAGTTACAAGCCGCTCCATCACGAGCTGCCGCACAATCCTCAGGGCATCGCCGACGCTGTCCCCACGCAGGCGCAATGCCTCGTAAGCCACCGTCATCGACTCGCGCCGCGGCGCGCCAGGGGGAAGCAATGAAAGCTCGGCCGCATACCTGCGACGCAGGCGCTGCACGAAGCGCGAGTAGGAGGAGAACGCTGTTTGCGTCGAAGTGGCTGGCAACTGGTTCACACTGATGCTGGTTTCCGTGGAACCCCTCTGAATGCTGGCGGTCATAATTCCCGACACAGCGCGATCCTCAATGAACGACACGGCGTCTACCCCTTCACGTCTGCTCAAAATAACCGCTGTGACGGCGCGCTGGCTGCTGGGTCTGTTGATCGCTGCATGGCTTCTGCTGGCGCTGTCAGTCGTTGTCCTACACGCGTGGATTGTGCCGCGAATCGGCGATTTTCGCGGGGCTCTGGAAGCACAGGCTAGCAAGGCCATCGGCGTGCCGGTCCGCATCGGATCGATCACCGCCCGCTCCGAAGGGCTTTTCCCGGCCTTCGAACTGCGCGACGTGGTGCTGCAGGATGCCGACAGGCGCGAGGCCCTTCGCCTCGTGCGCGTGGTGGCCAGCGTGTCGCCGCGCTCGCTGTGGCGCCTCAATTTCGAGCAGCTCTACATCGAGGGTCCGCAGCTCGACGTGCGCCGCGACACTCAGGGAAAACTCCATGTGGCTGGTTTGCACATGGAGACCGACACCACCGGAGAGACCCGCGGCGCCGATTGGTTTTTCGCGCAGCGCGAGCTGGTCATCGAAGGCGGCACGGTGCGCTGGACCGACGAGCAGCGCAAGGCCGAACCGCTCCTGCTGACCGACGTGCGCTTCGTCGCGCGCAACACCGGCCTGCGCCACGGCGTGCGGCTCGACGCCACGCCGCCGGCCGGCTGGGGCGAGCGCTTCACGCTGCGCGGCCAGTTCCGCCAGCCGCTGCTGTCCATGCGCAGCGGCCACTGGCAGACCTGGGACGGCCAGCTCTATGCCGACCTGCCCTACATCGACGTGACCCGCCTCGGGCAGTACGTGTCGCTCGACGCCCGCATCCGCGAAGGCAACGGCGCGCTGCGCGTGTGGGCCGACGTGGACGACGGCCAGATCGTCGGCGGCGCGGCCGACCTGGGGCTCGACAAGGTCGACGTGTCGCTCGACAAGGGGTTGCAGCCGCTGGTGCTTCGCGGCGTCACCGGCCGGCTGTCCGGCCGGCTCACCGCGGACACGCTCGAGTTCTCGACCACCGCGCTGCAGTTCGGCACCAGCGACGGCCTGCGCTGGCCCGGCGGCAACCTGTGGCTGCAGCACACGCCCGCCAGGGGCCGCACGCCCGAGCACGGCGCGCTGCGCGCCGACCGGCTCGACCTCGCGGCACTGGCGCTCATTGCCGACCGGCTGCCGCTGGGCGAGGCCTCGCACCGCCTGCTCGAGGCCTATGCGCCGCGCGGGCTGGTCGAGCACATCGACTTCAACTGGCAGGGCACCCTGGGCGCGCCCGACCGCTACCAGGCCAAGGGCCGCGTGAGCGGCTTGCGCGTGGCCTCGCAACCCGGCACGCCGCAGCCGGCCGCCGCCGCGGCAACGGCTCCGTCCACCACCACGGCCACGGCCAACGCCGCGGCTGCTGCGCCGAAGGTCCATGCCGGCACCCCCGGCCTGAGCGGCGCCACGGTCGACTTCGACGCCACCCACGCCGGCGGCACCGCCACGCTGGCCATCGCGCAGGGCACGCTCGAATTCCCCGGTGTGTTCGAGGACCCCGTCATTCCGATCGACCGGCTCTCGACGCAGTTGCAATGGAAGCTCGACAACGGCAATGCGCAGCTCCAGGTCTCCAGGCTGCGCTTCGCCAACGTCGACGCGGAAGGCGACGCCGAGGCCAGCTGGCGCACCAGCGACCCCGCCACCTCCAGCAGCAAGGGCCGCTACCCCGGCGTGCTCGACCTGCAGGGCAAGCTGACCCGTGCCGACGGCACGCGCGTGTTCCGCTACCTGCCGCTCGACATTCCCCAGCACACGCGCGACTACGTGCGCGAGGCCGTCACCAAGGGCACCGCGAGCAGCGTCGATTTCCGCGTGCGCGGCGACCTGCACGACATGCCCTTCCTGGACCCGAAGCAGGGCGACTTCCGCATCGCGGCCAAGGTGGCGGACGTCGACTACGCCTATTCGCCGCCCCACGTGCCGGCCACCGCGCCGCGCAACGGCAAGCCGCCGGCCGTGTGGCCGCCGCTCACCGCGCTGTCGGGCGAACTGGTGTTCGAGCGCGACAGCATGCTGGTGCGCAACGCGCGTGGCCGCCTGGCCGGCGCCGCCGGTGTCGAGGTGACCAGGGCCGAGGCGCAGATCCCGGAGCTGTCGCACCACGCGCCGCAACTGCGCGTCGATGCCCAGGCCAAGGGGCCGCTGGCCGAGGTGCTGCGCGTCGGCGCGCCGCTGGCCGGCACCGAGACGGGGGGTGTCGGCGAGGTCATGCAGCGCGCGCGCGCCACCGGTTCGGCCGACTACAAGCTGCATCTCGAACTGCCGCTCGCGGCCATGGACAACGCCAAGGTGCAGGCCAGCGTGACGCTGGCCGACAACGAGCTGCAGATCGTGCCCGAGGCACCCTCGTTCTCCCAGACGCGCGGCACGCTCAACTTCACCGAAACCGGCTTCTCACTGGCCGGCGTGCAGGCCAGGCTGCTGGGCGGAGACATCCGCATCGAAGGCCGCGGGCGTTTCTCCGGCCCCAACCGGGAGGTCGCGCTGAAGGCGCAGGGCACCGCCACGGCCGACGGCCTGCGCGGCGCGCGCGAGGTCGACTGGCTCGCCCGCCTCGCGAAGAACGCGAGCGGCAGCACGCCCTTCTCAGCCGCATTCTCAATGCGCGACGGCACGCCCGAGTTCTCGCTTTCCAGCAGCCTGCAGGGCCTGGCGCTGCAATTGCCGCCGCCGCTCACGAAGTCCGCCGAGGAGCAGATGCCGCTGCGCGTCGAGAAGAAAGTGCTGGCGCGCGACAGCCGCCAGGGCGTCGCCACGCAAGACCAGCTCTCGTTCGAACTCGGCCGGGTCGGCTCGGCGCAATACGTGCGCGAGCTGGCGGGCGGCGAGGCGCGCGTGACGCGCGGCAGCATCGGCGTGGGCCTGGCGCCCGGCGAAACCGCCAGCCTGCCCGACAAGGGCGTGTTCGCGAACATCAACGTCGGCAAGCTCGACATGGGCGCGTGGCAGTCGCTGGTGGGCGATGCCGCTGCAAGCACGGGCACGGGCGCGGCCACAGGCACGGAAGCCGCCGAGCGGCCCGACGACACCTCCCTGCTCGCCTACCTGCCCACGCGCATCGCGGTGCGCGCGCAGCAGCTGGGCGTTGCCGGGCGCACGCTGCACGACGTGGTGCTCGGCGGCACGCGCGACGGCGCCCTCTGGCGCGCCAACATCGACGCCGCCGAGCTCAGCGGCTACGCCGAATACAGCCACACGCAGGCCGGCCGCCTCTATGCACGGCTCGCGCGCCTGAAGATCGCGCCGTCCGAGGCCACGCAGGTAGAGACCCTGCTCGACGAACAGCCCGGCACCCTGCCCGCCCTGGACATCGTGGTGGACGACTTCGAGCTGCTCGGCAAGCGCCTGGGCCGGGCCGAGATCGATGCCGTCAACCGCGGCGGCGCCGGCCGCGAATGGGCGCTCAACAAGCTGGCCTTCAGCACGCCCGACGCCAACTTCTCGGCCAAGGGCAGCTGGGCCGCGATTCCCGGTGCCGCGGCCGGCCAGCGCCGCACCGCCATGAGCTTCAAGCTGGAGATCGTCGACGCCGGCGAGCTGCTGACGCGCTTCGGCATGCCCGGCGTGCTGCGGCGCGGGCGCGGGCGGCTCGAAGGCGACGTCAACTGGCGCGGCTCGCCGTTCTCGCTCGACTACCCGAGCCTGGGCGGGCAGCTGCAGGTCGACGTCGAGCAGGGCCAGTTCCTCAAGGCCGACCCCGGCCTGGCCAAGCTGCTCGGCGTGCTGAGCCTGCAGGCGCTGCCGAGGCGGCTCACGCTCGATTTCCGCGACGTGTTCAGCCAGGGCTTCGCCTTCGACTTCATCCGCGGCGACGCCAAGATCAGCAAGGGCATCGCCAGCACCAACAACCTGCAGATGAAGGGCGTGAACGCCGCCGTGCTGATGGACGGCTCGGCCGACATCGTGCGCGAGACGCAGAACCTGCGCGTGGTGGTGGTGCCCGAGATCAACGCCGGCACCGCCGCGCTGGTGGCCACCGCCATCAATCCGGCCGTCGGGCTCGGCACCTTCCTGGCCCAGTGGGTGCTGAGCAAGCCGCTCTCGGCCGCGGCCACGCAGGAGTTCCATATCGAAGGCACCTGGGCCGACCCCAAAATAGCGAAGGTGCCGCGTTCGCTGCAGCTGTTGCCCCAGGGCATTCCCAACATGCCGGGGCTGCCCAGCACGCCCACCGCGGACGACGGCAAGAAAACGGAGACCACGCAATGAAAGTCGCAGCCATCCAGATGGTGTCGGCCATCGCGCGCGAGGCCAACCTCGCGCGCGCCCACGACCTGCTCGCCCGGGCCGCCGAAGCCGGCGCCGAGCTCGCGGTGCTGCCCGAGTATTTCTGCATGATGGGCGCGCGCGACACCGACAAGCTCGGCCTGCGCGAGACCGCCGGCGCGGGCACGGTGCAGGGCTTCCTGGCCGACGCGGCGCGCGAGTTCGGCCTGTGGATCGTCGGCGGCACGCTGCCCATCGAGAGCACCGACGCCGAGCACGTGTTCAACAGCTCGCTCGCCTTCTCGCCCGAAGGCCGCTGCGTGGCGCGCTACGACAAGATCCATCTCTTCTTCTTCGACAACGGCACCGAGCGCTACGACGAGCGCCGCGTCATCGCGCCCGGCGCCGAGCCCGTGGTGTTCGACCTGCCCTCGCGCGACGGCCACGGCTGGCGCGTGGGCATGAGCGTCTGCTACGACCTGCGCTTTCCCGAGCTGTACCGCGCGCTGGCAAAGCAGGGCGCCGACCTGCTGCTGGTGCCCAGCGCCTTCACGCGCACCACCGGCGCGGCGCACTGGGAGGTGCTGCTGCGCGCCCGCGCCATCGAGAACCTCGCCTGGGTGGTCGCGCCCGCGCAGGGCGGCACGCACGAGAACGGCCGCCAGACCTGGGGCCAGTCGCTGGTCGTCGACCCCTGGGGCACGGTGGTTGCGCAACAGGCCACCGAAGAAGGCGTGGTGCTGTTCGACATCGACGCCGGGCAGGTCGCGCGCATGCGCATGCAGCTGCCCGTGCTTTCGCACAGCGTCCTGTAGCAATGTCCGATGCGCTGCTGACCGTCCCACCGAGGCGATGGGCGCTCATCGCGTTCGCGCGCCTGCGCTCGCTGTGGCAGCGCTGGTTCCTGTGGCTGCTGCTGGCGGTGCTGGTGTCGGCGCTGCTGGTCACGGTGGTGTGGCTCGCGGGCCGGCACGAGGTCGAACAGGTGCAGGCCTCGCTCGACCGCGACACCGCCGACGCCGTGTCCGACCTGCGCAGCGGTTTCCAGCGCAACGCGCAGAGCCTGCGCGCCACGCAGGCCCCGGGCGCCAACCTGGGGCAGTGGAGCGACATCGCCGCCTCGCTGCTGCGCGAGCATCGCGAGTGGCTGCGGCTCGAATGGCGCGACGCCGCGCTGCGCCCGCTGCAGGCCGTCAACACGCCCTACCGAATGCGCATCCTCGACGAGGCCAACCGCGGGCCCGAGCAGTCCGACGTCACGCTGGCCTGCGCGGCCGCGCGCAAGCTGGGCGCGTCGGCCTACTCGCCGAGCCACTACGTGCCGGTGGCGGGCGGCGGCGGCGTCGAGGTGATGGAGCTGTGCGTGCCGATCGACGCGGGCGGCTACCTCGTGGCCAGCTACTCGCTGCGCGATGCGCTGATCGAGCTGGTCGGCCCCACGCTCACGCGCGGGCAGGAAGTGGCCTTCACCGAGGCCGACGGCACGCGGCTGGTGGCGCTGGGCACCTCGCGGCGCACCGGCACCCGCGTGTTCACCTCGCAGCAGCTCATCGACCTGCCGGGCACCTCGCTGATGCTGCGCGTGGACGGCTGGCGCGCGGCGCCAGACCTGTTCCCGAACATGCTCACCGCGCTGGTCACGGCCATCTCGATCGCGCTGGTGTCGGTGCTGGTGCTGCTGGCGCGCGACACCCGCCGCCGCCTGCGCGCCGAACGCGACCTGGCGGACGCGCTGGCCTTTCGCAAGGCGATGGAAGACTCGGTCATCACCGGCTTGCGCGCGCGCGACCTGCAGGGCCGCATCACCTATGTGAACCCGGCCTTCTGCGAGATGGTGGGCTTCACGCCCGAAGAACTCATGGCCGGCAACGCGGAGGCGCCCGACGCGCCCTACTGGCCCACGGAACTGGCGCACGAATACCAGCAGCGCCAGGCGCGGCGTCTGGCGGGCGGCATGCCGCCGCGCGAAGGCTTCGAGTCGGTCTTCATGCGCAAGGACGGCACGCGCTTTCCGGTGCTGATCTTCGAGGCGCCGCTCATCAACGCCCACAAGGTGCAGACCGGCTGGATGAGCGCGTTCATCGACGTGAGCGAGCAGCGCCGCATCGAGGAGCTGTCGCGCGCCAGCCAGGAGCGCCTGCAGGCCAGCGCGCGCCTGGCCACGGTGGGCGAGATGGCGTCGCTGCTGAGCCACGAGCTCACGCAGCCGCTGGCTGCCATTGCCAGCTATGCCAGCGGCTCGCTCAACCTGCTCGGCCCGCATGCGCGCGGCGACCAGGGCGAAGTGGCGATGGCGGTGAGGCGCATCGCCGAGCAGGCCGACCGCGCCGGCCAGGTGATCCGCAGCGTGCACGACTTCGTGCGCCGGCGCGACCGCACGCGCGAGCCGGTCGCGCCGCAGGCGCTGATCGACGCGGTGCTGCCGCTGGTGCGGCTGCAGGCGCGCAAGCTCGGCGTGAGCATCGAGGTGGTGTTCGAAGACCGCCTGCCAGCGGCCATGTGCGACCGCACGCTGGTCGAGCAGGTGCTGCTGAACCTCGCGCGCAACGCGATGCAGGCCATGGACAGCCCCGACAACGTCGGCAGCCGCGTGCTGCGCCTGCGCGTGTCGCGCGCGGCGGCGGTTGGCGGCACGGTGCAGGAAGACGGCCGCCGCTGGCTCGAGTTCTCGGTGGCCGACCTGGGCTGCGGCATCAGCGACGAAGTGGCCCAGCGGCTCTTCACGCCTTTCTTCACCACCCGCGCCGACGGCATGGGGCTCGGCCTGAGCCTGTGCCGTACGGTGGTGGAGCAGCATGGCGGCGCGCTGGTGTTCGAGCCGAACAAGCCGCGCGGCACCGTCTTCAGGTTTACGCTACCGGCGGCAGCCTGACGGCGCCCTTTTTTTTCTCAAGCAAACAATCTTCCGCTGGACCTCATGGCATGCAACCGCTGATCGATGGATTGATCTTTATCGTGGACGACGACGCCAGCGTGCGTGAAGCGCTCGCCTGGCTGCTGCGCTCGCGCCGCCTGGCCAGCGAGCATTTCGGCAGCGCGGAAGCGTTCGAGCAGTTCCTCGACCAGGGGCCGCTGCCCCAGCAGCCGCTGTGCCTGCTGCTGGACGTGCGCATGCCGGGCACGAGCGGGCTGGTGCTGTTCGACCGGCTCGTGGAGCGCGGCCTGCTGCCCGCCATGCCGGTGATCTTCCTGACCGGGCACGCCGACGTGCCGACGGCCGTCGACGCCGTGAAGCGCGGGGCGTTCGACTTCTGCGAGAAACCGTTCTCGGACAACGCGCTGGTCGACCGCATCGAGCACGCGCTGAATGCGTCGCTGCAGGCGCTCGAGCTGCAGCGCCAGCGCCGCGGCCTGTCGGAGCGCATCGCCGAGCTGACCGACCGCGAGCGCGACGTGATGCGGCTCGTGATCGAGGGGCTGCCCAACAAGCTCATCGCCGACCAGCTCGCGATCAGCGTGCGCACGGTGGAAGTCCACCGCGCGCGCGTGTTCGACAAGATGGAAGTGAAGTCGGCCGTGGAGCTGGCCAACCGCCTGCGGGACCTCTAGAGGCCTGTCAGGCTTTCTCTGCGACGAAGATTTCGACGCGGCGGTTCTGTGCGCGGCCGGCGGCCGTGCCGTTGTCGGCCAGCGGTTCGCGCGAGCCGCGGCCGTCGGTGGTGATGGCGGTGGTCGACACGCCGCGCGCCACCAGATGGTTGCGCACGCTGTCGGCACGGCTCACCGACAGGCGCTCGTTGCCTTCTTCGCTGCCGGTGTTGTCGGTGTGGCCCACCACGCGCACGCTGGCGGCAGTGGCGCTCTTCAGGCCGGCGGCGACCTTGTCGAGCACCTGCGCGAGGTTGCGCTTGACGTTGGCACGGCCGGTGTCGAACGACAGTTCGTTCGGGATCACCACGTGCAGCTGGTTGTCGGCGGTCTGCTCGATCACCACTCCGGTGCCCTTGGTCGAAGTTTCGAGGTCGGCCTTCAGCGTGGCCAGGCGCGCGGTCCAGCTGTTCGCCGGTGCGGGGGCCGGTGCCTCGGCGGCCGGCGGCGCGGGTGGCGGCGTCGACTGCGAAGCACAGCCCGCAATGAACAGCAAAGCGGCCGCGGCCGCACTCGAAACGACAAACTTCCTCATGAGATTCCCTCTTCTCTAAATGGACAAATGGCGGGTTCCGGCTTCTTCAAAGCGGCCGGTTCCCCGGTGGAGTGGTCAGGTGGCCGGCGCACCGATGCGCGCCGGCCACCTGCCGGATCAGCCTTGCGGAGCGCGCTCGCCCACGAAGATCTCGACGCGGCGGTTCTGCGCGCGGCCCGCGTCGCTGTTGTTGTCGGCGATCGGTTCGCGCGAGCCGCGGCCTTCGATGCGGAAGGCAGCCGGGTTCACGCCGCGCGCCACCAGGTAGTCGCGCGTGCTGGCTGCACGCTCGACCGACAGCGGGTTGTTGATGGCGTCGGAGCCGGTGCTGTCGGTGTGGCCGATGATGCGCACCTCGGCGTTCGGGTTGTTGCGCAGGCCGTTCGCGAACTGGTCGAGCACCGGCGCGAAGTTCGACTTGATGTTGGCGCGGCCCACGTCGAAGGACACGTCGCTCGGGATCTGCAGCTTCAGCTCGTTGTTGGGCGTTTGCGTGACGGCGATGCCGGTGCCCTGCGTGGCGGCTTCCATCTGGCGCTTCTGGTTTTCCATGCGCTGCGACCACAGGTAGCCGCCGAGCGCGCCGGCCGCGGCACCGACCACCGCGCCCGTGCCGATGGCACCGCGGTTGCCGCCGGTTGCGGAGCCGATCGCCGCGCCGCCCAGGGCGCCGATGCCGGCGCCGATGCCGGTGTTGCGCTGCGTGTCTGTCATGCCTCCGGCGCAGCCGGAGAGGACGAGGGCGGTGGCGGCGGTTGCGAGTACGAACTTTTTCATGGCGATCCCTTTCAAGGTTGAGTCAAGCGGGCCACAGCTTAGCTCCCGGGTGCCACGGATGGTACGGCCTCAAAGCCCCACGGAAAATAAGAAAAGTTTCGCCATTGCCCATGAATGCTGCGATGATTGCTACGAAAGTAATAGCAATGGGGTACTTCTCCGACAAGTTGCGACGGCAACGGACTGCACAAGCAATTCACGCTTCGGGCGGCGGCTTGCGGTCGGTGTCGTCCTCGTCGTGCAATTCACCCTTCTTGCGGCCGGAAAACATGGTCCACCAGATGATCAAGATGAACACAAGTCCCGCGGCGAGGGCTTCAAGCAGAATCAAACCCATGAGAAATGGACTCCAGTGGCTGGTCGGGCTCTTGATCGTAGCAACGCTCGCAGCCTGCTCCACCGGCCCGCGCGCACCCGACCTGCCGACGCGCCCCCCCGTCATCACCCCGCCGCGCGACCTCGGCCCGCTCACCGGCTCGCTCGCGCATCCCAAGAGCCGCTGGGTGCCGGTCGGCTGGGCCGAGCTGCCGGGCTTCGGCGAAGACCCGCTGCACGAAGCCTGGATCGCGCTGCTGGCCAACTGCTCGCGCCCCAATGCCGCCTTCGCGCCGCTGTGCCGCGACGTGCGCCAGCTGACCATCGCCACGCCCGAAGAACAGCGCCAGTGGATGACCGAGCGGCTGCAGCCCTACCGCGTCGAGGCGCTGAACGGCCAGAGCGAAGGCAAGCTCACCAGCTACTACGAGCCGGTGTACGAGGCCTCGCGCGTGCCCACCGCCACCTTCAACGTGCCGATCTACCAGGCCCCCGATGGCCTGGCACCGCGCCGCCCCTGGTACACGCGCCAGGAAATCGAGACCCTGCCCGAAGCCCAGGCCGCACTGCGCGGCCGCGAGATCGCATGGATGGCCGACCCCATCGACGCGCTGATGCTGCACATCCAGGGCTCCGGCCGGTTGCGCATCACCGAGGCCAACGGCTGGCAGCACACCGTGCGCATGGCCTTCTCGGCCACCAACGAGCAGCCCTACCGCAGCGTGCAGCAATGGCTCATGAGCCAGGGCGTGACCAAGGTCGGCAAGTGGCCCGACGACACCAAGGCCTGGGCCGCGCAGAACCCCCAGCGCGTGACGCAACTGCTGTGGAGCAACCCGCGCTACGTGTTCTTCCGCGAAGAAACCATGAGCGAGGTCGATGCCGCCTTCGGCCCGCGCGGCGCGCAGGGCGTGCCGCTGACGGCGGGGCGTTCCATCGCGGTCGACCGCGAGAGCATTCCCTACGGCACACCGGTGTGGCTGGCATCCAACGGACCGGCTGCGCAATTGCAGAAGCTGGTGGTGGCGCAGGACACCGGCAGCGCGATCCTTGGCGCCGTGCGGGCCGACTACTTCGCCGGCACCGGCGCCGACGCCGGGCGGCTTGCGGCAAGCATGAACCAGCCGCTGCGGCTCTGGGCGCTGTGGCCGAGGCAGTTGCCGGCGCCCTGATTTTTGCCGGCGCGGCGGGCCGTCAGGGAGATCGATTCAACCTGACGGGAAGCTGAGCAATTCACAGAAGCGTCATACGAAGTGCCTAACTTCGCGGGCTGGTTTCCTTTCCACCCCACGAAGAAAGACATTGCGCATGACCGCAAACACCCGCACCGACGATCCCTCGGTCGATCTCGACGACATCGGCACCAACCCCACGTCGAACCCCTCGTTCACCGACCTGATCGCCGCGCGCCTGAGCCGCCGGCGCCTGTTCGGCCTCGGCGCCGGCACCGCCGGCACGGCCCTGCTGCAAGCCTGCGGCGGCGGTGGTGGCGGCGCAGGCGCCGCACCCTTCCCGATCCTGCCGCCGGCACCAGCCCCAGCCCCCGCGCCGGCACCGGCACCGGCCCCCGCCGGCCCGATGAAGCTCGGCTTCAATGCCGTGGCCAAGAGCCTCGCCGACGTGGTCACCGTGCCCGCCGGCTACACCGCCAGCGTGCTGTACCGCCTGGGCGATCCGACCGCAGCCGGTGTCGCCGCCTACAAGAACGACGGCACCGACGACGCGACCACCTACGACCGCCGCGCCGGCGACCACCACGACGGCATGACCTTCTTCGGCATGAACGCGTCGAACAAGTGGGACGCCACCAGCGCCACGCGCGGCCTGCTCGTGATGAACCACGAAGCCATCACGCCCGTGTTCCTGCACCCCACGGGCCAGACCGCCGTCAGCGGCGTGCGCACGGTTGCCGATGAAGTGCTGCGCGAGTTCTACCTGCACGGCGTGAGCGTGATCGAGGTCAACAAGAGCGGCAGCACCTGGAGCTACAAGCAGGACTCGAGCTTCAACCGCCGCGTCCACACGCTGACCGAAATGACCTTCTCGGGCCCGGCCGCCAAGACCGACTACCTGAAGACCAAGTACTCGACCGACGGCAGCAAGACCCGCGGCACGGTCAACAACTGCGCCAACGGCACCACGCCGTGGGGCACGTACCTGACCTGCGAAGAGAACTGGGCCGGCTACTTCCGCCGCGTCACCGCCAACGACAACGCCAACCGCACCGCCAAGGAACTCGCTTCCTTCAGCCGCTACGGCGTCGCCGGCACCGGCCGCGAGCTCTGGGCCACCGTGACGCCCGACACCGCCGACAACCTGTACGGCCGCTGGAACACCGAAGTCACCGTCGTGGGCGGCACCGCCACCGACGACTACCGCAACGGCGCCAACACCTACGGCTGGGTGGTCGAGATCGACCCCTTCAACCCCACCAGCACCCCGAAGAAGCGCACCGCGCTCGGCCGCTTCGGCCACGAAGGCGCCTGCCTGGGCCCGGTCGTGGTCGGCAAGCCGCTCGTCTGGTACATGGGCGACGACTCGCAGAACGAGTACCTCTACAAGTTCGTGTCGACCAGGAACTGGGATGCGGCCGACATCGGCGGCGGCATTGCAGCCGGCGACAAGTACATGGACGACGGCAAGCTCTACGTCGCCAAGTTCAAGGCCGACGGCACGGGCGACTGGCTCGAACTGAAGCTGGGCGTCAACAACATCACCGCGAGCTACGCCAGCTACGCGTTCGCCGACGCGGCCGACGTGGTGATCAACGCGCGCCATGCAGCCGACGCAGCCGGCGCCACGAAAATGGACCGCCCGGAATGGACGGCCGTGAACCCGAAGAACGGCGAGGTGTACCTCACCCTGACCAACAACTCGGCTCGCGCGATCGGCACCACCGATGCCGCCAACCCGCGTTTCTACAACGACCCCAAGGGCACGAGCTCGCAGCGTGGCAACCCGAACGGCCACATCGTCCGCTTCGCCGACACCGGCGGTGACCCGGCGGCCGTCAGCTTCAAGTGGGACGTGTACCTGTTCGGCGCGCGCTCGACCGCATCGGCCGACGTGAACGTGTCCGCCCTCGGCGCCGACAACGACTTCTCCAGCCCCGACGGCATGTGGTTCAGCCAGGCCGCGCCCGGCCTGCTGTGGATCGAGACCGACGACGGCAAGTACACCGACGTGACCAACTGCATGCTGCTCGGGGCGCTGCCTGGCAAGGTCGGCGACGGTGCGGCCAGGACCATCACCAACTTCGACGGCGCCACCGCCGCGCAGCAGGCGACTTTCGTCGGCAAGGCACCGGGCACCGACGGCCTGCGCCGCTTCCTCGTCGGGCCGAAGGAGTGCGAGATCACCGGCATCGCCGAATCGGGCGACGGCCGCGCGCTGTTCGTGAACATCCAGCACCCGGGCGAAGACACCAAGGTGGCCGACATCACGACCCCGGCCAAGTTCTCCAGCCACTGGCCCGAAGGCGGCAACGCCCGCCCGCGCTCGGCAACCATCGTCATCACGAAGAACGACGGCGGCCTGATCGGCCTCTGAACGAAGACCTCCCCCCTTTCCGGGAACACCGTGGAACCGGCTCTGCCGGGCCACCGGTGTCGCCCCCGGCGAGGGGGTAGGCGCAGCGACACGAAGTGCGCGAAGCCTGGGGGAGTACCTAGTCTTTCGGCAACGGCAGCGCCGTCTTGTATCTCACCTGCTTGAGCGCAAAGCTCGAGCGGATCTTCTCGATCCCCGGAATCGGCGTGAGCTGTTCCATGATGAATTTCTCCAGCGCCGCCATGTCGGCCACGGCGATGCGGATCAGGTAGTCGCTGTCGCCTGTCATCAGGTAGCACTCCATCACCTCGTCGTGCTCGGCGATGCGCTGTTCCAGGTCGGCGAGCGACTGCCGGTTCTGCGTCGCGAGGCTGATCGAGATGAACACGTTGAGCCCGAGGCCCAGCGCCTTGGGGTTCGCCAGCGCCACGTAGCGGTCGATCACGCCGTGGGTTTCGAGCGCCTTCACGCGGGCCAGGCAGGGCGACGGCGACAGGTGCACGCGGCGCGCGAGTTCCACGTTCGACAGCGCGCCGTCGCGTTGCAGTTCGTCAAGAATGCGCAGGTCGATGGTGTCCAGTTGCATGAAATGCCGCGTCTCCGTAATTTCGCGGAATTTTATGCCGCGAGGTGCGCATGGACTTGCACGCGCCGGTAGCTAATTCTTCGCATGCCGGCCTAAAGTGCCGCCATGAACGCCCCGATTTCCGCCGACCAGATGCGCGCGCTGCTGCTCGATACGCCGCTGTCGCACGACCCCGATCCCGCCGAGACCGCCGAATGGCGCGACGCCTTCCTGGCGCTGGCGCAGTCGCAGGGTCCGCAGCGCGCCAAGCAGATGCTCACCGAGCTGGCACGGCTGGCGCGCCAGCAGCGCATCGGCTGGCAGCCCGAACTGGCCACGCCGTACGTCAACACCATCGCCGCGCAAGACCAGCCGCCGTTCCCGGGCGACCTGGCCATCGAGGAAAAGCTTGCCTCGCTGATGCGCTGGAACGCGCTCGCGATGGTGGCCAAGGCGAACCAGGCGTATGGCGAACTCGGCGGCCACATCGCCAGCTACGCAAGCGCGGCCGACCTGTTCGAAACCGGCTTCAACCATTTCTTCCATGCGCGCAGCGACGCCCATCGCGGCGACCTGGTGTTCTTCCAGCCGCACAGCGCGCCCGGCGTCTATGCCCGTGCCTATCTCGAAGGCCGCCTGAGCGAGGAAGACCTGAAGCACTACCGCCAGGAACTCACCGCGCCCGCCTTCACCGACGGCAGCGGCGCGCGCGGCCTGTGCAGCTATCCGCATCCGTACCTGATGCCGGACTTCTGGCAGTTCCCCACCGGCTCGATGGGCATCGGCCCCATCAGCTCGATCTACCACGCGCGCTTCATGCGCTACCTCACGCACCGCAACCTGCTCGACTGCGAAGGCCGCAAGGTGTGGGGCGTGTTCGGCGACGGCGAGATGGACGAGCCCGAATCGATGAGCGCGCTGACGCTCGCCGCGCGCGAGAAGCTCGACAACCTCGTGTGGGTCGTCAACTGCAACCTGCAGCGCCTCGACGGCCCGGTGCGCGGCAACGGCCGCATCATCGACGAGCTCGAAAAGCTCTTTGCCGGCGCGGGCTGGAACGTCGTCAAGCTGGTGTGGGGAAGCGACTGGGACGGCCTCTTCGCGCAGGACGTGAGCGGCGCACTGGCCCGCGTGTTCGCCAACACCGTCGACGGCCAGATGCAGACCTTCGCGGCCAAGGACGGCCGCTTCAACCGCGACAACTTCTTCGGCCAGAACCCCGAGCTCGCGCGCCTGGCCGAAGGCATGACCGACGAGCAGATCGACCGCCTGAAGCGCGGCGGCCACGACCTGGTGAAGATCCATGCGGCCTACGCGGCGGCGGCCCGGCACAAGGGCCAGCCCACCGTGATCCTCGCCCACACCAAGAAGGGCTACGGCATGGGCAGTGCCGCGCAGGGCAAGATGACCACGCATTCGCACAAGAAGATGGGCGACGTGGACCTGATCGAATTCCGCGACCGCTTCAACCTGCCGCTGACCGACGCGCAGGCCACGGCGATGGACTTCTACCGCCCGCCGGAAGACAGCGCCGAGATGCGCTACCTGCGCCAGCACCGAGAGGCCCTCGGCGGCGCGATGCCACGGCGCGAGACCGCCTGCGACGTGGTGCCCAAGCCCGACATCGCGAGCTACGCGCAGTTCGCGACCGCGGCCGCCGGCAAGGAAATGAGCACCACCATGGCCTTCGTGCGCATGCTGGGCAACCTGCTGAAAGACCCGGCCCTGGGCCCGCGCATCGTGCCCATCGTGGCCGACGAGGCGCGCACCTTCGGCATGGCCAACCTGTTCAAGCAGGTCGGCATCTATTCGAGCGTGGGCCAGCGCTATGCGCCGGAAGACATCGGCTCGGTGCTGAGCTACCGCGAGGCCACCGACGGGCAGATCCTCGAGGAAGGCATCAGCGAGGCCGGCGCCATCGCGAGCTGGACGGCGGCTGCCACCAGCTACAGCGTGCACGGCCTGGCGATGCTGCCGTTCTACATCTACTACTCGATGTTCGGCTTCCAGCGCGTGGGCGATGCCATCTGGGCCGCGGCCGACCAGCGTGCGCGCGGCTTTCTGCTGGGCGCCACGTCGGGGCGCACCACGCTCGGCGGCGAAGGCCTGCAGCACCAGGACGGCAGCAGCCACCTGGTGGCCGCGACCATTCCCAACTGCAAGGCCTACGACCCGGCGTATGCGGGCGAGATGGCGGTGATCGTCGACGCGGGCATCCGCGAGATGATGGTCGAGCAGCAGGACGTGTTCTATTACGTCACGCTCATGAACGAAAACTACGCGCAGCCCGACGTGCCCGAGGGCGCGGAAGGCGACATCCTGCGCGGCTGCTACCGCTTCGGCACCTACGCGCCGGCATCGGGCAAGGCGAAGAAGAAGGTCACGCTGATGGGCTCGGGCGCGATCCTCACCGAAGTCGTCAAGGCCGCGCAGCTGCTGGCCGACGAAGGCATCGAGGCCGAGGTGTTCAGCGTCACGAGCTGGAGCGAACTCGCGCGCGACGGGCTGGCCTGCGAGCAGCGCGCGCTGGCTGGCGAGAAAGATGCCGGCGCTGCGTTCGTCGCGCGGCAGCTCGGCAACGGCGGCAAGTCGCCCATCGTTGCCGCCACCGACTACGTGCGCGCCGTGCCCGAGAGCGTGCGCGCCTTCCTGCCCGAAGGCCGCCGCTACATCACGCTGGGCACCGACGGCTTCGGTCGCAGCGACACGCGCGCTGCGCTGCGCGGCTTCTTCGGGGTGGATGCGGCCAGCATCGCGAGCGCCGCGCGCCACGCGCTGGCCTGAGCAGGCCGGGCACGGCGCAACGGGAGGAAACGGGCCGCGCGGGGGCTGCGTTAGAGTCGCAGCCCATCGCCGCACCACGCCCATGACCGCCCGCTTCCAGTCCGTCGCCCCCACCGTCCGCCTGGCCGACCAGGTGGCCGATGCGTTGGCCGCCGAGGTGCGCAGCGGCCGCCTGTCCGAAGGCGACAGGCTGCCCACCGAGACCGCATTGGCCGCGCAGTTCGGCGTGAGCCGCACCGTGGTGCGCGAAGCCGTGTCGCGGCTCAAGTCGCTGGGCCTGGTCGATTCGCGCCAGGGCAGCGGCGTGTACGTGCGCGCCGCCGGCATCGAGCCGCTGCGCTTCGAGATGCCGCATGTCGCCTCGCGCGAGGCGGTGGTCCAGATGGTCGAGCTGCGCCGCGCGCTCGAAGCCGAGGTGGCCGCGCTGGCCGCCGAGCGGCGCACCAAGGCCGACCTGCGCCGCATCCGCGAAGCCATCAAGGCGCTCAAGGCGGCGGTGGCGGACGGCGGCAACGGGGCCGAAGAAGACGTGCGCTTCCACACCGCCATCGCCGAGGCCGCGCGCAACCCCTTCCTTCTTGGCACGCTGCAGTACCTGCGGCAGTTCCTGCATGGCGCCACCCGCGTCACGCGCGCCAACGAGGCACGCCGCGCCGACTTCGCCGCCCAGGTGGCGCAGGAGCATGCGCTGATCGTCGACGCCATCGACGCCGGCGACCCGGTGCGCGCGCGCGAAGCCGCCAAGTCGCACATGGACAACGCAATCCGCCGCATCGAGCAGGCCGACCCGGCGTTCTGGCAGCAGGAGGGCGCGCAACTCGCGCGGCCGTTGGTCGAAGGCTGGCCCGCGCGCAACTGAGCAGCGCACGCCCTGGTGCGGGTTAGATCGGATCGGCTCGAGCGACGGGAATTTGTATGATGACCTTACAAATCGAGCCGCAGGCCATCGTGGCCTACGCTGTACACCGTTCAAGGAAAGCGCGTCCATGACCTCTTCACCTGTCCCCGTCGTCGGCCTCGTGGGCCTTGGTGCCATGGGTGCCGGCATGGCGCAGTCGCTGCGCCGCGCCGGCCATGCGCCGCATGTGTTCGACGTGCGCCGCGAAGCCGCCGAGGCCTTCGCCCGCGACGGCGGCACGGCCTGCGCCACGCTCGAAGCGCTGGGCGCGCAGTGCGACATCGTGGTGTCCGTTGTCGTCAATGCCGCGCAGACCGAATCGGTGCTGTTCGGCGACGGCACCGCGCCCGGCTGCGCCGCATCGATGAAGCCCGGCAGCCTGTTCGTGATGTGCTCCACCGTCGATCCCAACTGGTCTGTCGCACTCGAGGCGCGCCTCGCGAAGCTGGGCATCCTGTACCTCGACGCGCCCATCTCCGGCGGCGCCGCCAAGGCCGCCAGCGGCCAGATGACGATGATGACCGCCGGCACGCCGGCCGCCTACGAGAAAGCCGGCGCGGTGCTCGACGCGATGGCCGCCAAGGTCTACCGCCTCGGCGACCGCGCCGGGGCGGGCAGCAAGGTGAAGGTCATCAACCAGCTGCTGGCGGGCGTGCACATCGCCGCCGCGGCCGAGGCGATGGCGCTGGGCCTGCGCGAAGGCGTGGACCCGGCCGCGCTCTACGAGGTCATCACGCACAGCGCGGGCAACAGCTGGATGTTCGAGAACCGCATGGCCCATGTGCTGGCAGGCGACTACACGCCGCTGTCGGCCGTCGACATCTTCGTGAAGGACCTGGGACTGGTGCTCGACGTGGCGCGGGCCAGCAAGTTTCCGCTTCCGCTGTCGTCCACCGCGCACCAGATGTTCATGCAGGCCTCGACCGCGGGCTACGCGCGCGAGGACGACAGCGCGGTCATCAAGATCTTCCCCGGCATCGAGGTGCCGGCCCCGAAAAAAGAAGCCTGAAAAGAAAGCACAGAGAGAGACACACACATGAACATCCTCATCACCGGCGGCTGCGGTTTTCTCGGCGCCCGCCTCGCCCGAACGCTGCTTGCCGGAGGCCCTCTCGCGCTGGCCGGCAGCGCCGCGCAGCCCGTGTCGCGCATCACCCTGGCCGACCGCGTGCCGCCGCCCGCCGACCTGGCCGGCGATGCGCGCGTGCAGTTCGTGCAGGGGGACCTGCTCGAACAGCTCGCGAGCGGCGCGCTGCCCATGGCCGAGACGCAGCTCGTGTTCCACCTTGCCGCGGCAGTCAGCGGCGAGTGCGAAGCCGACTTCGACCTCGGCATGCGCAGCAATCTCGACGCCACGCGCGGCCTGCTCGAAGCCGCGCGCCGCGCCGGCCATGCGCCGGTGTTCGTGTTCTCCAGCTCGGTCGCGGTGTTCGGCGATTCGCCCGAGCAGCGCCTGCCGGCGGTGATCGAAGACACCACGCTGCCGACGCCGCAGAACAGCTACGGCATCCAGAAGTTCATCGGCGAGCAGCTGGTGGCCGACTTCACGCGCAAGGGCTTCGTGCAGGGCCGCAACGTGCGGCTCATGACGGTGTCGGTGCGCCCGGGCAAGCCCAACGGCGCGGCCTCCAGCTTCCTCAGCGGCATGCTGCGCGAGCCGCTGGCCGGCGAGCGCGCGCGCTGCCCCGTGCCGCCCGACACGCCGGTCGCGCTGGCTTCGCCCGGCAACACCGTCGCCGGCATCGTCCGCGCGGCCACGGCCAGCGCCGCAGAGTGGGGCGCGCGCACGGCCGTCAACCTGCCCGCGCTCACCACCACCGTGCGCGACATGGCGCAGGCGCTCGAACGCATCGCGGGCAAGGAAGCCACCGGCCTGATCGACTGGGAGCCCGATGCCGCCGTCGCGAAGATCGTCACCAGCTGGCCCAGCCGCATCAATGCCGCGCGCGCCGAGGCGCTGGGCCTGAAGGCCGACGCCAGCTTCGACGCCATCCTGCGCGACTACGTGCGAGAGAACGCGCAGGCCGTGAAGCTGCCGCTGAAGGACTGAGCCATGGCCAAGTTCGTGCTCGGCTGCATCGCCGACGATTTCACCGGCGCCACCGACCTCGCCAACAACCTGGTGCGCGCCGGCATGCGCGTGGTGCAGGCCATCGGCGTGCCCGAAGCGCCGAGCGCGGGGGCCGAACGGCCGCCGCTCGACGCGGATGTCGATGCCGTGGTGGTCGCGCTCAAGTCGCGCACCATCGCGCCGGCCGAGGCCATCGCGCAATCGCTGGATGCGCTGCGCTGGTTGCAGGCACAGGGCGCGCAGCAGATCTACTTCAAGTACTGCTCCACCTTCGACAGCACGCCGCAGGGCAACATCGGCCCCGTCACGGAAGCGTTGATGGACGCGCTGAACTGCGACTTCACTATCGCCACCCCCGCTTTCCCCGACAACAAGCGCACCGTGTTCAAGGGCTACCTGTTCGCTGGCGACGTGCTGCTGAACGAAAGCGGCATGCAGAACCATCCGCTCACGCCGATGACCGACCCGAACCTGGTGCGCGTGCTGCAGGCGCAGTGCGAGCGCAGGGTGGGGCTGATCGACTACGCCGTGGTGGCGCGCGGCGCGGCGGCCATCGGCGAACGCATCGCGCAGCTGAAGGCCGAAGGAATCTCGATCGCCATCGTCGATGCGGTGTCGAACGACGACCTGGTGCGCATGGGCCCCGCGCTCGCGAAGATGCCGCTCGTCACCGCAGGCTCCGGCGTCGCCATCGGCCTGCCGGCCAACTTCGGCCTCGCGCCTTCCTCGCAGGCCAGCGCATTGCCGGAGGCCGGCGGCAAGACGGCAGTGGTCTCGGGCAGCTGCTCGCTCGCCACCAACCGGCAGGTGCAAGACTTCATCCAGCGCGGCGGCGCGGCGATGGCCGTCGACCCGCTGCGCATTGCGCAGGGCGTCGACGTCGCGGCAGAAGCGCTGGCATGGGCCGCGCCGTTGATCGACAAGGGCCCCGTGCTCGTCTATTCCACAGCCGATGCCGGTGCCGTGAAATCGGTGCAGGGCAGGCTCGGCGTGGAGGAGGCCGGCGCGATGGTCGAGCGCACCATCGCCGCCATCGCGCGTGGCCTGGTCGAGCGCGGTGTGCGCCAGTTGGTGGTGGCCGGTGGCGAAACCTCCGGCGCATGCGTGCAGGCGCTGGGCATCTCGCAGATGCAGATCGGCCCGCAGATCGACCCCGGCGTGCCGTGGTGCCATGCGCGTTCCGACGCTGCGCCTGGAGGCGGCTTGCATATCGCGCTCAAGTCGGGCAACTTTGGCACCGATGATTTTTTTACCAAGGCGTTTGCGGTGCTCGAATGACGGGCTCTTTTCGGGGGTTCGCTCACGCCGACGGGGTACCTTGCTCCGCGAATGTCCCCCGCCCTTCGGGCTCCTCCTTTATTTCGCTGCGCAAGG
>NZ_JBXASW010000076.1:0-26581 GCF_058809745.1 Variovorax sp. MPBD4-3 | reverse complement strand
CTCCCCCGCCCCGGAACCCATCGACGCCGAAGACGCGAACGTGGACGAACGCGTCTACGCCGCCGTTTCCAAGGCCCTGCTCAGCGGCAAGCTGCGCCCCGGCACCCCCCTGCGCGAACGCGCGCTGGCCGAGGCCCTGGGCTGCACGCGCGGCGCGGTGCGCAAGGTGCTGGCGCGGCTGGGCTCCGAAAAGCGGCTGGTGCTGGAGCACAACCGCGGTGCCTTCGTGCCCAACCCGTCGATCGACGACATGCGCGGCATCTACCGCGCGCGCCGCATCGTGGAGGCGGGGCTGATCACCACGCTGTTCGGCAACCTCGAGCGCGAGCAGGTGGCCGCCCTGCGCAAGCACGTGCAGGCGGAGCAGAAGGCGTTCAAGGAAGGCCGGCGCGAAGACTCGATACGGCTGGCCGGCGACTTCCACCTGCTGCTGGCGCAGATGGCGGGCAGCGACGAGCTGCTCTCATACATACAGCGGCTGATTTCGAACACCGAGCTGTACAAGGCGCTCTACGACTCCGCCGAGGCCGCGAGCTGCGCGCCCCGGGAGCACGAGCAGATCATCGAGGCGCTGACCACCGGCAAGTCGCTCGACAAGGCGCTGGCCGTGGCGATGGAGCATCTGGACGAACTGGAGCAGCGCGTGATCGCCGGCGCGGCGGCCGAACAGGAAGTGGACCTGGCGACGCTGCTGAACGGCGGCGGCAAGCCGCACGACCACCCGCACTGACAGCGACATCCACGCTTCGCCCGCGGGCGAAGTGCCGGTGCGCCGCCGCCGGGATGATCGGCGCACCATGCACGCATCGACGCCCTCTTCCGCCACCCACGCCCCGGTCAACCCCGCCTTCGAATGGGCGCTGCTCGCGGTGCTCGCCACCTGCTGGGGCGCTTCGTACACCTTCATCAAGATCGGCGTGGCGACCATCCCGCCGGTCACGCTGATCGCGGCGCGCACGCTGGTTGCCGGAGCGCTGCTGCTCGCGGTGCTGCGCATGCGCGGCGTGAAGCTGCCGAAGGAGCCTGCGATGTGGGCCCGCTTCGCGGTGCAGGCCTGCCTGAACAGCGTGCTGCCGTTCACGCTGATCGCCTGGGCCGAGCGCAGCGTGGACGCGGGCCTGGCGACCATCCTGAACTCGACCTCGCCGATCTTCATCTTCCTGCTGGGGCTGGGCCTGGGCAGCGCGGGCAGGCCGACGCTGCAGCGCTTCTTCGGCGTGGGCGCCGGGCTGGCGGGCATCTGCCTGATTGTCGGCCTGGAGGCGCTGAACGGGCTCGGGCATTCGCTGCTCGCGCAACTCGCGCTGGTGGCGGCGGCCGTGTGCTACGGCTGCGCCTCGATGTTCGGCCGCGTGTTCAAGGGCCTGGACCCGATGGTGCCGGCAGCCGGCTCGCTGCTGAGCGGCACCGCGATGCTGCTGCCCGCGAGCCTCGCCATCGACCGGCCCTGGACGCTGGCGCCTTCGGCCGCATCAATGGCGGCAGTGCTGGCGCTGGCGGTGCTGTCGACGGCGCTGGCCTTCACCATCTACTTCCGCCTCATCAGGACGCTGGGGCCGATGTCGACTTCCGCGCAGGCCTACCTGCGCGTGCCCATCGGCGTGGCGGTCGGCGTGCTGTTCCTCGGCGAAACGCTCGCGCCCACGGCGTGGATCGGGCTGGGGTGCGTGGTGGCCGGCGTGATCGCGATGACGATGCCCGAGGCGAAACTTTTGCGCCGCGGCCTGCATTTTTTACGCGGCTTTTAGACGCCCGCTCCTACGCTGCCGGCTTCTCCACAAGTTGGCTTTTTCCAGCAATGAAACATCTGATCCGCATCGCCCTGCCGGTGCTCGTTCTCCCCACCCTGGCCGCCCTGCCGATGCTTGCGAACGCGCAGCTCTCGGGCAACGTGGCGTTCACCACCGACTACAAGTTCCGTGGTCAAGACCAGGACATGCTGGGCAAGAACGACTACGCCAAGACCAAGGCCTTCAAGCCGGCCATACAGGGCGGCTTCGACTACGCCTTCGGCGACAGCGGCTTCTATGTGGGCAACTGGAATTCGAGCGTGAACTGGCTCAAGGGCAACAGCATCGAGAGCGACATCTACGGCGGCTACAAGTTCAAGGCCGGCGTGTTCGACATGGACGTGGGCGCGCTCACGTACATCTACCCAGGCAATTCGTCGGGCAACACGACGGAGATCTACGGCAGCGCGGGCTACACCGACGAGGCCATCGGCTCTTTCACGCTGAAGTATTCGCACACGGTGTCGAAGGACTACTTCGGCTATGCGGGCAACAAGGCCGGCTCGGGCCTGAAGGGCACGAACACGGGTTACCTGAACCTGGCCTACAGCAAGGAGATTGTTCCGAAGGTCACGTTGAAGGCGGCGGTGGGCTACACCAACATGTCGAGCGACATCCGAAGCCTGGGCTACAAAAGCTATGTGGACTACAACGTGGGCGCAAGCTACGACTTCGGCAACGGGTTGTCGCTGGCGGGCTCCGTGCAGGGCGCGAACAAGCAGAGCTCTTATCTTGCGGTGAGCAATCCGGGAGTCGACCTGGGCTTTGGTGCGTTCGGCAGGCAGACCTACTCGCCCAACAAGGCGCGCTTCGTCGTTACTCTGACCAAGACGTTGTAGGCGGCGTTGTTCGGGGCGCGTTCACGCCGCCGGGGTACCTTGCTCCGCGAATGTCCCCCGGCCTTCGGCCTCCTCCTTTATTTCGCTGCGCAAGGCACCCCGCCGTCGTGATCGTTCAGAGCACCGGTTGATCGGCCGCAAACCGGCAGCGTGCCCTGTGCACAGGGCGTCGGGTGCTCCCCGCAGCGAAATAAAGGAGGAGGGGCGAAGCCCCGGGGGACATTCGCGGAGGGGAGTACCCGGCGGCCTGTGCACACACCCCCGAAACAGCAGCGTTCAATCGATGCTGATGTTCGCCGCCTTGGCAACTTCGGCCCACTTCACGCGATTCGCGTGCACGGTCTTCTTGAACTCGGCTGGCGTCTCGATGCGCACCGTGTTGCCCTGGCTCTCGAAACGTTCGCGAATCTCCGGCGTCTCCAGCACCGCCTTCACCGCTGCGTTGAGCTTGTCGACGATCTGCGGGTCGGTGCCCTTGGGCGCGAAGATGCCGAACCAGATCGAGCTGTCGAAACCCTTGGTGCCCGGCAGGCCGCTCGATGCAATGGTGGGCACCTCCTTCACCGCGGGCACCGGCGTGGCGGTGGTCACGCCCAGCAGCCGCACCTTGCCGGCCTTGTAGTGCGGAAGCACCGTCTGCACCTGGTTCATGATGCAGCAGGTCTCTCCGCGCACCACCGACGTGATCGCCTCCGGCCCGCCCTTGTAGGGCACGTGCACCATGTTCAGGCCCAGGCGCGAGTTGAACTCGGCAAACGCCATGTGCGTGCCCGCGCCGTTGCCTGTAGACGCATAGTTGTACTTGCCGGGATTGGCCTTGACCAGTTCGACAAACTCCTTCAAGGTCCTGACGTTGATCACGTCGGGATTGATGGTGAGCACGTTCGACACGTCGAGCACCGGCGCCACCGCAATGAAGTCGGCCTCCACGTCGAAGGGCAGCTTCTTGTAGAGCGCGGCATTGCTGCCGTGCGTGGCGGCGGTGCCGAAGGCGAGCGTGTAGCCATCGGGCTTGGCGTGGGCCACGTAGTCGCTGGCGATGTTGCCGGCGGCGCCGGACTTGTAGTCGATGATGACGGGGCGGCCCAGCTGTTTCGACAGCGGCTCCTGGATGGTGCGCGCGACAACGTCGACGCCCGAGCCGGCCGGGAAGCCCATGATCAATGTGACGGGCTGTTGCGGCCAGTCCGACTGGGCCGGGGCCGTGGCGGAAATGAGCGTGGCGGCGGCGGCCACCAGAAGCGAACGACGCGAAAAGGGAGAATGAGCCATGACAGTCTTTCTTCGAGGCAAGCGGTGCATGCGCGAATTGTGGCGCGGCACTCATGCCCGAATCCACATGAGCTTATGCGCGACACACGCGCACGGCACCTGCTCCCGATAATCCCCCCATGGTCCGTTCCTCCCAACAAATTCACCCCGCACGCGAGCCCGCGCCCGTGCGCGCGGCGGCCACCGTGCTGCTGCTGCGCGACACCGCCGACGGCATCGAAGTGCTGATGACGCGCCGCTCGGCCACCGCCAGCTTCGCACCCGGCGCCTATGTGTTCCCCGGCGGCCACATCGACGCGGCCGACGAAGCCGCCAAGCGCATCGCCACCCGCCGCCCCACGCAGAGCCGGGTGCAGCGCACGCAGGCCATCGCAGCCATTCGCGAAGCCTTCGAAGAGCTCGGCATCCTGCTCGCGCACCATGCTTCAGACGGCCGCCCCGTGAGCGTCGCGGACATCGCCGCGATGGACCGCGCCGATACGGCCGGCACCGCCTTCGCCGACCAGTGCGCCGCGCGCGGCCTGGTGCTCGACTCCGACAAAGTATTCACCTTCGCGCACTGGATCACCGACCGCGACCTGCCCAAGCGCTTCGACGTGCCATTCCTGGTGGCGCGCATGCCCGAGGGCCAGACGCCCACGGCCGACGAGAGCGAGCAGTTCGAGCCCTGCTGGGTGCGCCCGGCCGATGCGCTCGCGCGCCACGCGGCAGGCAGCTTCTTCATGATCTTCCCGACCGTGCGCACGCTGCAGCGCATGGCCGCCTATGCCAGCGTCGACGCGGTGCTCGCGGCCTGTGCGCCGGGCGGTGCCGGCGAGGCGCCGCTCTGGACCAGCTGCCCGCGCGCCGGCCTGCTCAAGGGCGAGGACGCGCGCTACATGGAACACGAGTCGCCCTTCGGCGAGCTCGCGCTGGTGTGCCCCGACGGCCAGATCGCGCATGCGCTCGACTGGCAGAGCGAACACCCGGCGGCGCTGCTGAAGAACGTGATGCGCCTCACCGCGCCCAACCCCAGCGCCATGACCGGCCCCGGCACCAACAGCTACATCGTGGGCGACGCGGCCACCGGCTACATCGTCATCGACCCGGGCCCGAACGACTTCGACCACATCGGCCGCCTGTGGCGCGCCACGCATGGCGACATCCGCATGATCGTCTGCACGCACTCGCATGCCGACCACTCGCCCGGTGCCGCGCCGCTGCAGGCGCTGTGCAAGGAAACGAGGCCGCCGATCCTCGGGCTGGCCTCGCGGCCGACCGCCCGCGCCACGGCGCGCTTCACGCCCGAGCGCGAACTGGCCGACGGCGAGCGCCTCGCGCTCTCCGGCACATCGCCCGACGGCACGGCCATCACCCACACTCTGCGCGTGATCCACACGCCCGGCCACGCGGCCAACCACCTGTGCCTGCTGCTCGAGGAAGACGGCCTGCTGTTCTCCGGCGACCACATCCTGAACGGCAGCACCACGGTGGTCGACCCGCCCGACGGCGACATGACGGCCTACCTCGAATCGCTCGACAAGCTCGACGCGGCCTGCGAGGCCGGCGGCGTCGAATTCATCCTGCCCGCGCACGGCTACGTGATCGGCTTCGCGCGCACCGCCATCTCGATGCTGAAAGCGCACCGCCTGAAGCGCGAGGCCAGGATCGCCGCCGCCATGCAGAAGCTGCCCGACGGCACGCCCGAGCAATGGCTCCCCATCGCCTACGACGACGTGCCCGAGCGCATGTGGCCGGTGGCGGCACGCTCGCTGGCCGCGCATGTGGCGCGCATCCAGCAACTGAATGCGGCCCGATGAACAGAAGCGCCCCTGAAAAAGACGACGGCGAAGGCATCCGCCTGGCCAAGCGCGTGGCGGCCATGGCCGGCGTGTCGCGCCGCGAAGCCGAGCTGCTGATAGAGAACGGCGCCGTGCGCGTGGACGGCGTGCAGCAGATGCTGCCGCAGTCGCGCGTGCTGCCGCGCCAGCAGGTCGAGATCGCCGCCGGCGCCAGGCCGCAGCCCATCCTTCCCGTCACGCTGCTGCTCTACAAGCCCGCGGGGATGCCGACCGACAAGGCGCACAGCCTGCTGGTGGCCGCGAACCACCACGAGCCCGAGCGCGCCGGGCAGCGCTTTCTGCCGGCCCATGCAAAGGGGCAGCAATGCATGACGCCGCTGGAAACCGGCGCCAGCGGGCTGGTCGCGTACACGCAGGAGTTCCGCATCGAACGCAAGCTGCACGAAGACGCCGGCATCCTCGAGCACGAGGTGATGGTCGACGTGGCCGGCCCGGTGGCTCCCGAGGTGCTGGCGCGGTTGGAGCGCTCGCCCGCGCGGGTGAGCATCGGCCGCCAGAGCGACGAACAGACCGGCCTGCGCTTCGCGCTCAAGGGCGCGCAGCCCGGGCAGATCGCCCACATCTGCGACAACGTGGGCCTGCGAATCCTGGCGATGCGGCGCATCCGCATCGGCCGAGTGCCGCTGGCGGGACTGCAGCCCGGCCAGTGGCGCTACCTGGCACCCCAGGAACGCTTCTGAACGACGACAAGAACCACAACCACGAGACAAAGACGATCGAACGGAAGAGGACGACCCCCGACGATGCACCGCATGTTCGCGGCCTGCAATTTTCAGCCTGCGGCCTTGAAGCGCCGCCGACAGGAGACTCAGCCATGAAGTTCGGATCACCGAGCGCCGCCCTTGCCCTCACCTTGCCGCTGGCACTGGTGACGGGCTGCAGTTACTTCTCCCCCGCCCCGCCGCCCGCGCCGGCGGCTCCGCCACCGCCGCCCGTGATCTCGAAGGACGGCCTCGCGCCCATCACCGGCGAACAGGTCGAGCGCATCCGCGAGGCCATCGGCGGCAAGGCGCCGAGCCCAGCCGTCGGCAAGGTGGTGCGCAGCGCGTCGCCGACCATCGAGTCCTTCGTGCGGACCGAGGGCTGCATCACCGCGCACAACGGCGCTGTGCTCAACCCCTTTGCCGCGCCGGGCCGCCTGTTCGACGGCAACGGCTTCCAGGGCGGCCCAATGACGGAGATGCAGTTCCACGACAAGACCTCCTGCGTGACGGTCAAGCGCATCCAGAACTGGAAGATGGTGTCGCCGAAGCTGCTGCGCTTCGAGGTGGTCTACGTGGGCGACGACGGCGAGGAACACGCCGTGAAGCGGCACGAGCTGATGCGCCAGCCCAAGGGCGGCTGGCTCTTCACGCGCTGAGCGTCTTGGCGGCGGCAGCGGCATCGGCGCGCCGCTGCGCGCGCAGCGCCACCGCAAACGACAGCTGCGCCACGATGCCCGCCCCTGCCAGCACGATGGCCGATGCCAGCGCGGGGTTACGGTGGCCCATGCCCGCGAGCGCGGTGCACAGCGCGCCCACGGCCATCTGCGTGAAGCCGTAGAGGCCCGAGGCCGAGCCGATGACCTGCGGGTTCACGCTGATCGCCTGCGTGAGCGCGGCCGGCGACGCCATGCCGACGCCCACCGTGAACATGAACATGGAAGCGACGATGAGCGGCACCGACAGATGGCCGCTCAACGCCGCGCCGAGCAGCACGAAGGCCGCGGCCACGCTCAGCGCGTTGGAGCGGATCATGAGCCGGTCGACCCGCACGCGCGAGATCAGGCGGCTGGTGAGAAAGCTGCCGAGCCACACGCCCGACACCAGTATGGCGAGGTAGATGCCCGCCTCGTGCGCGGGCCGGTGCAGCTGGTCCACGAAGATGAAGGGCGCCGAGGCGATGAAGGCGTACATCGACGTGGTGGCGCAGCCGCCGCCCACCGAAAAGCCCAGGAACGCGGGCGAGCGCAGCAGCTTGCCGTAGTTGCGCGCGAGGTCTCGCGCACTCACAGCAGAGCCGGGCGCACCCGTCTCCGGCAGCATGCGCCAGGTGAAGAGAAAGCCCACCACGCCCAGGCCGAAGAGCGCATGGAAGATCGATCGCCAGCCCAGCGCGGTGGCCAGCGCGCCGCCGATCAGCGGTGCGAGGCTGGGGCCGATGGTGACCATGAGGTTCATCAGCGCAAGGCGGCGCGTGGCCTCCTGCGGCCCGGCGGTGTCGCGCACGATGCTGCGGCCCAGCACCAGGCCGGCGCAGCCGCCCATGGCCTGGAACAGCCGCGCGGCGATGAGCGAATGCACCTCGGGCGCGAGCGCGGCGGCCAGGCCCGATACACAGTAGATGCCGAGCCCCCACAGCAACACCGGCCGCCTGCCGAAACGGTCGGCCAGCGGGCCGTACACCAGCTGCCCCACCGCGAGGCCGAAGATGTAGAGGCTCACCGTCATCTGCATGGCGCCGACGCTGGCACCCAGGCTCGCCGCGGCGATCGGCAGCGCGGGCACGAAGATGTGCATGGCCAGCGTGCCGCTGAAGGTCACCAGCGCGAGCAGCCACAGCGGCGCGTGCGCCCGGTGCTGCGGCTCGGGTGACGCGGCGGCGGTCATTGCTTCGCGGTCGCGGTGTCGGGCTCCCAGCCGCCGCCCAGCGCCATGAACAGCACCACCTGGTCGTCGGAAAGCTGCGCCTCGCTGGCCGCGAGCGCCGCTTCGCTGGCGGCCAGCGAGCGCTCGGCGTCGAGCGAATCGAGGTAGCCGGTGCGGCCGTTCTGGTAGAGCTGGCGGGCCTGCGCGGCGACCTTGGCGCTTTCGTCGCGCGAGGCCTGCAGCGCGGCGCGGCGGTCGAGTTCGCGGGCGTAGGTGGCCAGCGCGGTCTCGGTCTCGCGCAGTGCGGTGAGCACGGTGCCGTCGAACCTGGCGAGCGCGGCGCGCGTGCCGGCCTCGGCCTGCGCGATGTGCGACTGCACGACGCCGGTGTTGGGCACCGTCCACGAGATCAGCGGGCCCAGGCTCCACGCGAAGGTGTCCTTGCGGCCGAAGCCGTCGGCATGGCCGACGGAGGAGCCTGAGAGCCCCAGCGTGATCTTCGGATAGAGGTCGGCCGTGGCCACGCCGATGCGCGCGGTCGATGCGGCGAGGCTGCGCTCGGCCTGGCGGATGTCGGGGCGGCGGCGCAGCAGCGCGGCGCCGTCGCCTACCGGCAGCACGCCGGCCACGCGCGGCGGCACGGTGCAGTCGGCCACCTCGCGCGGAAAGTCCTGCGGCAGCGCGCCGGTGAGCGTGGCAAGGCGGTAGAGCGCGCCCTGGCGCTCGGCCTTCAGCGGCGGCAGCGCGGCATTGAGCTGCTGCAGCTGCGAACGCGCGCGGCCCGCGTCGATGGCGCCGGCGCGGCCGGCGCGCTGCAGGCGATCGGTGACGTTCACCGCGTCCTGCTGCAGCGACACCGACTTCTGCGCGATCTGCAGGCGCAGGCCGGTCGAGCAGGCTTCGGCATAGGCGCGCGCGGTGCCGGCGGCGACGTTGACGCGCACCAGGTCGAGCGCGGCCTCGGCCGCCTGCGTGCCGGCCTGCGAGGCCTCGATGGCGCGGCGGATCTGGCCGAACAGGTCGACCTGGTACGACAGCGAAGCGCCCGCGCTGTAGTTGAAGGTGTTCGGCGGCTCGTAGCCCTTCTGCAGCAGCGACAGGCCCGACACGTGGCCGTAGGAAGGCCCGCCGTTCACGCCGATGCTGGGGTACCTGGCGCCGGCGACCTCGTCTTCGATGGCGCGTTCGCGCTCGAGGTTGGCCGCGGCCTGGCGCAGGTCGGTGTTGTGCGCGAGCGCCTGCTCTACCAGCTTGTCGAGCAGCGGGTCGTGGTACAGGCGCCACCAGTGCGGCGGCAGCGGCGCGGCGTCGGCCGGTGCCTCGGCGAAGGGCTTGCCGGCGGCGCTCTGGCTGGCCAGCGCCTCGGGCGGCTGGTGGTAGTCGGGGCCGACCGCCGCGCAGGCCGCGAGCCCGGCGGCGACGGCCAGCGATGCGAGGCGGAATGCGAAGCTGGTCATGTCGTTCATCCCTTCTGCTGCGGCGCGGTGGCCGGTGCGGCTGCGTTGTGCGCCGGCTTGTTCTCCAGCACCTGCACCGTGACGGTCTGGCCCGCGACGAGGCGCGCGCCCTGCGGCAGCGGATCGAGCTTGATGCGCACCGGAATGCGCTGCGCGAGCCGCACCCAGTTGAAGGTCGGGTTCACGCTGGGCAGCAGGTTGGCGCTGGTGGAGCGGTCGTGGTCGGCAATGCCGGCGGCCACGCTGTCGACCGCGCCTTCGAGCACCGCGCCGCCGCCCATGGGCGTGACGCGCACGCGGTCGCCGAGGTGGATGCGCGGCAGCTTGGTTTCCTCGAAATAGCCTTCGACGTAGAACGACTGCGCATCGACCAGCGCAAGCACCGGGCGGCCCGCCGAGGCATAGCTGCCCTGGCGCAGGTCGAGGTTGGTGACGAGGCCGCCGGTGGGCGCGCGCACTTCGGCGCGCTGCAGGTTGAGCTTGGCCGAATCGAGCGCCACCTCGGCCTGCGCGACGGCGGCCTGCATCTGCTCGACGCGCGAGCGGGTCTGCTCGCGCGACTCCTTCGAGACCAGGTCGTCGAGGCCGACGTTGCGCGCGTTCTCGCGCTGCACCTGCGCGCTCATGGCGCGCTGCGCGGCAAGCGCGGCCTGCGCCTGGCGCACGGCGAGGTCGTAGCGCGCGCGGTCCACCTCGAACAGCAGCGTGCCGGCGGCCACCGGTTGGTTGTCGCGGATCGGCACCGAGGTGACGAGGCCAGACACGTCGGGCGCGATCTGCACGACGTTGGCGCGCACGCGGCCGTCGCGCGTCCACGGCGCAAGCTCGTAGTGGTCCCACAGTCGCAGGCCGGCCCAGACGGCGGCGGCCACCACCAGCACGGTGAAGAGAACGCGCGCCAGGCGCGGGGCCCAGGGGTTGTCGGAGGAAGAACGGACAGCTTTCATTGGAATCTCGTTTCTTATTGGAAGCAGGAGGAGACGCGGCTCAGCGCGTAGAGCAGCAGCAGGTACAGCGCCATGTCGAACAGCGCCGGGTGCCACACCCAGCGGTAGGCGCCGGTGGCGGCCAGCAGGCGGCGCACCGCCCACAGCGCCAGCAGCGCGCCAAGGGCCAGCACCATGATCCAGGGCAGGTACAGGCCGTAGAAACTTGCTTCGCCGATCATGCGGAAGCTCCTTGAATGGCTGCGCCGGCCAGCACGGGCGGCGCGTCGGGGAACAGGTTGCGGCGCAGGCCGACCAGCGCGGTGACGGCAGAGCGCGAAGCGGCGGGCGCAGCGGATGCCGGCGCGTCGGGCACGGCGTCGAGCACCGCGTTGAGCGCCTCGTCGATCTGCGGCAGCAGGTCGGCCGGACGCGGGTTCATGCGGCCTTCGCCGCGCTGGCGGAAGAAGCGTGCGATGCCGCCCAGCAGCGCGGCCGAGGTGCTCATCGGCAGTTGCGCGCGCACGCGCTGCAGCACCGCGATGTCGGCGCCCATGCGCAGGTCGCGCAGCGCGTCGTTCGCGGCCACGCCTTCGACGGTGCCGCCGGCCTGCGCGATGCGCGGCGCCAGCAGGCCGATGCGGTCGAGCATGCGCACGGCATAGGCGTCGCTCTGCGCGTACTGCGGCTGCGAAGACGCGGCCATGTCGCCCAGTTCGCGCCAGGTGGCGCGCTGGATGCGCCGCGCGCTCCAGTCGGCGCCCACGGAGCGCACCAGCCGCGTGACGCGCGCCGCGACCACCACGCCGACGATCTGGCCGATCATGCTGTTGATGAAGCTCACGAGGTCGGAGCTGGCGGTGTCGTGCAGCGCGAGCGTGCCGCACACGCCGAAGATCAGCGCCATCGCGGCCATGAAATGCGTGGGGCGCGGCAGGTACAGGCCCAGCAGCAGGAAGAGCGGCGCGCAGATCAGCACCAGCATGCCGAAGTCCTGCACCAGGGGCATGAGCACCAGCACGTAGAGCGCCGAGATCGGAACGGACCACAGCGTCCACTTCAGGAAGCCGTGGATGGCCGGCACCGGGTCGTCCATGGTGGCGAAGAAGCAGCAGAAGACGGCGGCCATCATGGTCGCGGCCGAGCCCATGGGCCAGCCGGTGAGGATCCAGAACGCGCCGCACAGGCAGATGGCGATGACGGCGGCCAGCGCCGACAGCAGCGCCATGCCGTAGTCGCGGTGCAGCACGCGGCTGCCAAGCGCGGCGGTGCGGCGCAGCGGCGCGGCGCCCTTCAGGCCATCGTCGATGTCCTGGCGCAGTTGCGCGCAGGCGGTCCAGCCGTCGACGAGTTCTTCGAGCCGGCCCGCGAGGCCGATGCGCAGCGCGCGGCCCCAGGAAGTCTGCTGCTGCGCGTTCGCGGGCGTGGCGCTCAGCGTGTCGAGGGCGCGGCGCAGGGCCTGCAGGCGCCCGGCGCGGGTTGCCGCATCGGCGGCGGGCTCGGCTTCTTCGCGCAGCCATTCGGCGGCCTGCGCGAGCACGGCGGTCACGTCGGGAGCCAGCCGGCCCTCGGCCTGCGCCAGCGCCTGCAGCCGGTCTTCGACCGCGGACAGCGCGGGCGTGAGCGCGGCAACACGGTCCTGCATCGCGCGGATGGCGCCGGCCGTCCAGCGCAGGTGCGTGGTGTCGAAGGGCACGTGGGTGGAAAGCAGGCGCAGCTGCGTGATGTCGCCGGCGAGGCGGCGGCGGTCGTCGTCCAGGCGCTTCGGGTCGCCGCCGTTGCCGCCATTGCCGCCGCTGCGGGCGGCGGGCTGCAGCAGGTCGCCCAGCCACTTGCGCGCGTCGAGCAGCGTGCGGTCGAGCAGGCCCAGCACGGTCGGCGCGAGCCCCGCCGGCAGCACCAGGCTGTGGACCAGCGTGGCGCAGAAGATGCCCAGGCCGATTTCTTCGACGCGCGCCACGGCGGTGTCGAACAGCGCGAGCGGCGTCTGCACGGAAGGAAAGCCGATGAGCGCGGCCGTGTAGCCCGCGAGCATGAACACGTATGAGCGCGGCGTGCGGTCGAACAGCGAGATGCACAGGCACAGCCCGACCCACAACGCAAGCACCAGCGTCAGCAGTTCGGGCGCGTTGGACAGCGCGGGCACCAGCAGCACCGTGGCAGTGCTGCCGATGAGCGTGCCGCAGAAGCGGTACACCGCCTTGGAGCGCACCGCGCCGGCCAGCGGATGGGCGACGACATAGGTGGTCATGAGCGCCCAGAACGGGCGCGGCAGGCCGGCGCGGCTGGCGAGGTACATCGCCAGCATGGCGGCGACGAAGCTCTTGGCGGAAAAGAGAAGCTCCGCGCGGCTGAAGCGCGGCAGGCTGAACGCGGACATCGACTACCTGCGCCCTTCCTGCGATGGCTGCTGTTGCTGCGGCGGCAGGCTCTGCACGGCGCGAACGCCCATGCGCTCTTCGAGCACCGAGAACACGCGCAGGCAGGCGGCAACGTCCTCGTCGGGCACGCCGTCGAACAGCGACACCCGCATCAGCGCCAGCGCCGCCTCGATGGGCTCGCAGACGGCCTTGCCGGCTTCGGTGAGATGGAGGGTCTTGGCGCGGCGGTCGGCCGGGTCTTCGCGGCGTTCGACGAGGCCGGCTTCCACCAGCTGGTCGACCGAGCGCACCAGCGACGGCCCTTCGATGCCCAGCGCCTCGGCCAGCACGCCCTGGCGCACTTCGCCGTTCATGCGCCCGAGCATCACGATCGGGTAGGCCAGCGTCTGCGACACGCCGACGTGCGCCACCGCCTTGTCGGCCGCGGCGCGGTAGCCGCGCTGCAGCACCGCGAGCGACGTGCCGAGGCGCATCAGCGATTGTTCGCGCGTCGGTTCAATCGCCTGTTCAGGCGCTGTTTGGGGGGTGGTCGGGTTGGTCACGATAGCCGGCTATTAATTAGCATGCTATCGATTGTACGGGTAACTACCAATCCCTGCTGGCGGCAAGGCTTACGCCCGCCCTGGCCGGGGCCGAGGACGCGAGAACGCGGAAAAGGGGAAGGAAAGAAAAGTGTGAAGCTCGCCGATAAGCCGGATTCTGTGCACCGAAGGCCTCTTGCGAAACCTCCGGCGTGACCGCCATTACTCTGGGCCGTTTGTCGCCAAACGGCTCGATGCCACCTACCCGCCAGCTCAGCGGAACCACCTCGATACTGGCCTACTTGGTGTTGCTGCGCGCAGAGATTGCCCGTTTCACCCGAACTCAATCGGCTCGTCTCTGTTGCTCTGATCCTCACCTCACGGTGGAGAGTCGTTAACTCCTGCGCTGTCCTGTGCAGTCCGGACGTTCCTCCAGTGCGGCCTTTCGGCACTTGCACCAGCGGCGGTCTGGCGTGCTTCACGGGGTGGATTATCGCCTGTGCCCGGGCGTGCCTTCGGGCTGGTCTCACAATGCGCGCTGTCCGTCCGACAAACGCATCGATCCAAGGAGATTCCCATGAAGGCCCAGAACATCCTCCAGACCATCGGCAACACGCCGCACGTGCGCATCAACCGCCTGTTCGGCAATGCGAAGCAGCAGGTGTGGATCAAGTCCGAGCGCGCCAACCCCGGCGGCTCCATCAAGGACCGCATCGCGCTCGCGATGGTCGAAGACGCCGAGAAGAGCGGCGCGCTCAAGCCCGGCGGCACCATCGTCGAGCCCACATCGGGCAACACCGGCATCGGCCTGGCCATGGTGGCGGCCGTCAAGGGCTACAAGCTGATCCTGGTGATGCCCGACAGCATGTCCGTCGAACGCCGCCGCCTGATGCTGGCCTACGGCGCCACCTTCGACCTGACGCCGCGCGCCAACGGCATGAAGGGCTCCATCGCCCGCGCGGAGGAAATCGTGGCCGGCACGCCCGGCGCGTGGATGCCGCAGCAGTTCAACAACCCCGCCAACGTCGACGTGCACGTGCGCACCACGGCCGAGGAAATCGCGGCCGACTTTCCTGACGGCATCGACGTGATCATCACCGGCGTGGGCACGGGCGGCCACATCACCGGCGTGGCGAAGGTGCTGAAGAAGAAGTGGCCGAAGCTGCAGGTGTTCGCGGTGGAGCCGGTGGCCTCGCCCGTCATTTCCGGCGGCGCGCCGGCGCCGCACCCCATCCAGGGCATCGGCGCGGGCTTCATCCCGAAGAACCTCGACACCTCGCTGCTCGACGGCGTGCTGCAGGTCGACGCCGAACCGGCGCGCGAAATGGCCCGCCGCTGCGCGCAGGAGGAAGGCATCCTGGTCGGCATCTCGTCGGGCGCCACGCTCGCGGCCATCGCGCAGAAACTGCCCTCGCTGCCCGCCGATGCGGTGGTGCTGGGCTTCAACTACGACACGGGCGAGAGGTACTTGTCGGTCGAAGGCTTCCTGCCCGCCTGACCCGCTATCCCTTTCATAGCGCCCCGGGCGCTTAAAATGCGCGGCCTGCTTGATAACCACAAGCCCCACGCCGCCATGCTGAGAATCTCCGAACTCAAACTCCCGCTCGACCACGCGCCCGACGCGCTGGCCGCACTGATCGCCAAGACGCTCGACATTCCGCTCGACGCGATCGCCTCCCACAACGTCTACAAGCGCAGCTTCGACGCGCGCAAGGCCGAACTGCTCACGGTCTACATCTGCGACGTGCAGCTGGCAGACGCGAAGCTCGAAGCCGGGCTGCTCGCCAAGCACGCGGGCCATCCGCATATCCAAAAAGCGCCCGACATGCGCTACACGCCGCCTGCCAATGCCCCCGAGGGCACGTCGCGGCCGGTGGTGATCGGCTTCGGCCCCTGCGGCATCTTCGCGGCGCTGATGCTCGCGAAGATGGGCTTCAGGCCCATCGTGCTCGAACGCGGCAAGACCGTGCGCCAGCGCACCCGCGACACCTGGGGCCTGTGGCGCAAGAGCGCGCTCAACCCGGAGTCGAACGTGCAGTTCGGCGAAGGCGGCGCCGGCACCTTCTCGGACGGCAAGCTCTACAGCCAGATCAAGGATCCGCGCTTCCTCGGCCGCAAGGTGATGGAAGAGTTCGTGAAGGCCGGCGCGCCGCCGGAAATTCTCTACGTCGCGCATCCGCACATCGGCACCTTCAAGCTGGTGAAGGTGGTGGAGAACATCCGCGAGCAGATCGTGGCGCTGGGCGGCGAGATCCGCTTCGAGCAGCGCGTGACCGACGTGCACATCGAGGACGGCCACCTGCGCGGCCTCACCGTGCTCGACCAGACCACGGGCACCAGCAGCGAACTGCGCGCCGACCACGTCGTGATGGCGCTGGGCCACAGCTCGCGCGACACCTTCGAGATGCTGCACAAGCGCGGCGTGCACATCGAGGCCAAGCCGTTTTCCATCGGCTTCCGCGTGGAGCATCCGCAGGGCCTGATCGACCGTGCGCGCTGGGGCCGCCATGCGGGCCATCCGCTGCTGGGCGCGGCCGACTACAAGCTGGTGCACCACGCGAGCAACGGCCGCTCGGTCTACAGCTTCTGCATGTGCCCCGGCGGCACCGTGGTCGCGGCCACCAGCGAGCCGGGCCGCGTGGTCACCAACGGCATGAGCCAGTATTCGCGCAACGAGCGCAACGCCAACGCGGGCATCGTGGTGGGCATCGACCCGCGCGACTATCCCGGAGACGCGCTGGCCGGCATCGCGCTGCAACGCGAGCTGGAGAGCAATGCCTTCGTGCTCGGCGGCGGCGACTACCGCGCGCCCGGCCAGCTGGTGGGCGACTTCATCGCGGGCAAGCCTTCCACGGCACTGGGCAGCGTGATCCCTTCGTACAAGCCGGGCGTCACGCCGACCGACCTGCACAAGGCGCTGCCCGCCTACGCCATCGAGGCGATGCGCGAGGCCTTTCCCGCCTTCGGCCGCAAGATCAAGGGCTTCGACACGCACGACGCGGTGCTCACCGGCGTGGAAACGCGCACGTCCTCGCCCATCAAGATCACGCGCGGCGACGACTTCCAGAGCCTGAACGTGCGCGGCCTCTACCCCGCCGGCGAAGGCGCGAGCTACGCGGGCGGCATCCTGTCGGCCGGCGTGGACGGCATCAAGGTGGCCGAGGCCGTGGCGCACAGCGTGCTGGCCGAAGCCGAACGCGAACGCACCGCCAGCGTCTGATGCCGGCCATGCACTTCGAACGCCCCACCTTCGGCCAACTGACCGCGGCCACGCTGGCCATGGCCGCGGTGGTGCTGGCCTCCAACATCCTGGTGCAGTTCGCCATCAACGACTGGCTGACCTGGGGCGCCTTCACCTATCCGGTGGCCTACCTCGTGAGCGACCTGGTCAACCGGCGCTTCGGTCCCGGCATGGCGCGGCGCGTGGCGTGGGTGGGCTTTGCGGTTGCCGTGGGCGTGTCGCTGCTGCTCGCGCCGGTGCGCATCGCGGCGGCCTCGGGGCTGGCCTTCATCGCCTCGCAGCTGCTCGACATCGGCGTGTTCGACCGGCTCCGGCGCGGCCTCTGGTGGCGCGCGCCGCTGGTGGCCACGGTGATCGCCGCGGTGCTCGACAGCGTCGTGTTCTGGGGCATCGCCTTCGCGGGCACCGACGGCCCCTGGCTCACCTGGGCGCTCGGCGACCTGGCGGTGAAGCTGGGCGTCGGCGTGCTCATGCTGCTGCCGTTCCGGCTGCTGATCGGCCGGCAGGCCGCGCGGGCATCGGCCCTGAGCCACTGAGGACATCGATGACGAACGACGACTTCCACTTCTACGAACCCGCCAAGGGCCACGGCCTGCCGCACGATCCGTTCAACGCGATGGTCGGGCCGCGCCCCATCGGCTGGATCTCGTCGCAGGACGAGCACGGCGTGCTCAACCTCGCGCCCTACAGTTTCTTCAACGCCTTCAACTACACGCCGCCCATCGTCGGCTTCGCGAGCATCGGCGCCAAGGACAGCCTGCACAACATCCGCCAGACGCGGGAGTTCGGCTGGAACCTGGCCACGCGCCCGCTGGCCGAGCAGATGAACCGTTCCTGCGCGGCCGTGCCGCCCGAGGTGAACGAGTTCGAGCTGGCCGGCCTGCAGACCGCCGCCTCGCGGACCATCGCCGTGCCGCGCGTGGCCGAAAGCCCTGTGTCCTTCGAATGCCGGCTCACGCAGATCCTGCAGCTCGAAGGCGTGGACGGCGTGCCGGTGCAGACCTGGCTGGTCCTTGGCGAAGTGGTGGGCGTGCACATCGCGCGCCGCCTGCTGAAGGACGGCATCTACAACACCGCCGCGGCGCAGCCCATCCTGCGCGGCGGCGGGCCGGCCGACTATTTCGAAGTCGGCCCCGACAATCTCTTCAGGATGTTCCGGCCGCGCTGAACGCGCACCGCCGGCATTCTTTTTTCCATTTCATTCCACCGCGCCCCCGCATGACCGACGCTTCCACCGCCACCCCGAAGACGAACGCACGCCCTCCCCGGCGCCAGCAACTGGACATGGCCGACCAGCTGAAGCAGCTGAAGGCCGGAGCAGACACGGACACGGGCACCGACGAGGCGCCCGCTCAACAGCAGCAACCGCAGCAGCAGCGCCAGGACGCGCGCCCGCCCCGGCAGAAGAACGGCGGCGGCCGCAACAACCAGCGGCGCCCCCAGCAGCCCCGCCAGGAGCAGCAACAGAAGGCGCAGGCGCGGGCGCCGCAGCAGCAACAGCCGCAGCGCGCCCCGCGCAAGGTCAACCCGGTGCTGGAACGCCTGTTCGAGCTGTATCCGCAACTCTTTGGCGCACGCTTCGTGCCGCTGAAGCTCGGCGTCTACGAAGAATTGCTGGCGCGCCACCCCGAGGACTTCAAGGCCGAAGACCTGAAGATCGCAATGGGCCAGCACGCGCGTTCCACCCGCTACCTCGAGGCCGTGGCCGCCGGCCTGGCCCGCCACGACCTCGACGGCAACGCGCTCGATCCGGTCGCGCCCGAGCATGTGCACCACGCCATCCTCGAGCTGCACCGCCGCCGCCAGCAGCGCAACCCGGGCGGCGAAGACCTGCGCCCGCAACTGGTGGCGCGCATCGCCAAGGCCATCGAAGCATCGGGCCTCGACCGCGAGGCCTATGCGGTGCTGGTGCGTTCGCGCGACCAGAACAACAACGCCGTGGTCGACGAAGCCCTGGCCGAACTCGCCCAGCAGGCCGCCAAGCGCGAAGCGCTGCTGCGCGCCTTCGAGGCCAGCGGCCGCACCGAGCAGGAGTTCGCCGACATGTACGGCATGAAGCACGGCGAGGTGACGCGCACGCTGCAACGCGTGCGCAACGACCAGAAGGCGGCGCAGGCGGCTGCGGAAGCGGCTGCTGCAGCAGCGGCAGCGGCACCCGTGGAAGCCGCGGAACCCGCCGCGGAGGAGCCCGCCGCCGCCCCGGCCCCCGCCAGCGACTGACCGGGCGCGCCAAAAAAAACGCCACCCGGAGGTGGCGCTACAAAACAGTAATAGCGGGTTTCAGCGCTGCGCGTTCTGCAGCGCGGCAATGCGCTCTTCGATCGGCGGGTGCGTGGCAAACAGCTTGCCCATGCTGCCGGTGATGCCCATGGCTTCCACGGCCTTCGGCAGTTCGCCGGCCGGCAGGCCGCCCAGGCGCGCGAGCGCGTTGATCATCGGCTGCTTCTGGCCCATGAGCGCGGCGGCGCCGGCGTCTGCACGGAACTCGCGGTGGCGCGAGAACCAGGCCACCACCATCGCGGCGGCAAAGCCCAGCACGATGTCGAGCACGATGGTGCTCACGTAGTAGCCGATGCCGGGGCCCGAGCTGCGGTCGTCGCCGCGGCGCAGGAAGCTGTCGACCGCATAGCCGATCACGCGCGACAGGAACACGACGAAGGTGTTCATCACGCCCTGGATGAGCGTCATGGTGACCATGTCGCCGTTGGCGATGTGCGCCACCTCGTGGCCGATGACGGCCTCGACCTCTTCGCGCGTCATGTTCTGCAGCAGGCCGGTGGACACCGCCACGAGCGCCGAATTCTTGAACGCGCCGGTGGCGAAGGCATTGGGCTCGCCTTCGAAGATGCCGACCTCGGGCATGCCGATGCCGGCCTTGTCAGCGAACTTGCGCACCGTGCCGACGATCCAGGCCTCGTCGGGCGTCTGGGGGTTGTCGATCATGTGCAGGCCGCTGGTCCACTTGGCCATGGGCTTGCTGATGAGCAGCGAGATGATCGCGCCGCCGAAACCCATCACCAGCGCAAAGCCGAGCAGCGCCGTGAGGTTGAGCCCGCTTTCCGAGATGAAGCGATTGACGCCGAGCAGGCTGGCGACCACGCCGAGCACCGCGACGACCATCACATTGGTCAGGACGAACAGAAGGATACGTTTCAAGTTGAATTCTCCGTGGGGAACGCTTCCATCCAGATAAGGGCCGCGGGGCTCACTTCAACCCGTGCGCTGCATGGAGGTGGCAACCATGATAGGAGCAAAAGTTCTAGCGCCCGTGTATTCCCCGCTCCGGCAAAGGCCTGAAAACCTGCGGGTCGTCATAGAAAGACGCGGCCTCGTTGCCGGGCCACCAGCCGGGCACGCCGAGCAACGGCAGCGGCACGAAGGGCTTGCGCTCCAGACGCGCCGGGTCGAGCGCCTGCGCCATGCGCGCGTCGTCGAAGGCCACGGCGCCCGCCGCCTCGTGCGCCAGCAGCACGTGCGCGGTGATCGGCTTGCGCGGCGCGGCGAGCTTTTCGAGCAGCGCATGGCCGAACACCAGCAGCCGCGCCTGCGCCCACCACTCGCGCCGCTCGACGAACAGCATGTGCCAGTCGCGCGCGACCAGCGCCTGCCACAGCGCGGGCGGCGCGTCGAGCACGGCGCCGTTCTCGTCGAACAGCGTGAGCGCGTCGCGCAAGGGGCCGCGCACCGCCGCGACGCCGTGGCGCGCGATCTCGCCCGCCTGCAGCTCGTTGAGCCGGCGCTTGGCCAGCGGAAACGCGAGCCACACGAGCCCGTTGAAGAAGTCGTGCAGGTTGTCGCGCGTGGGCACCGTGCGGGTCTGGAAGATGTGGGCCTCGTAGGCCTGGCCGGCGGGCAGCGCGTGCTGCTGCACGAAGTCGGGCACGGGTGCGTGGGCCGGCCTGGCGCCTTGAAGCGCTTCGGCGACCGAGCCGTGTACGGAGGCGGCCTGCGCCACGGCTTGGCCATGGGCGCGGTAGGGCGCGAGCCAGGGCTGCGCCCAGTCAACCGCCGGCAGGATCAAGACGCGGGCGCGTCCGTCCAGCGGATGCGGTCGGGGTGCTGCATCACCGCGAATTCCGCCGTGAGCTTGTCGAACAGCTTGAGCGAGCTGCCGTGCTTGCCCAGCAGCCCCGCCGCGCGCAATGCCTGCGCCACGTCGTTGAGCGGCACGTCCTTGCCGCTGCGCAGCGCGGGCACGGCCTGCAGGATGAACTCGGCCGCCTCGGAGGTCTGCGGTTGCGGCGCAGGTGCGGGCTTGGCCGCCTTGGTGCTGCTCTTGCGGGCCGCCGTCTTGGTGGCGGCCTTCTTCGCAGCCGTTTTCTTGGCGGCTGGCGCTGTCTTGGCCGCGGCCGTCTTCTTCGCGGCGGCGGTGCGGGCGGCGGGCTTCGCGCTGGCGTGGTGCTCGAGGTCCATGAACGCGTCGTAGATGCCGATCGTCTCTTCGCCCGTCTTGCCCCGCTGGCCGATGCCGCAGACGCGGCAGCCCTTTTCGCGCAGCCGGATCACCAGCGGCGCGAAGTCGGAGTCGGAAGAAACCAGCACCACCACGTCGGGCCGCTCGTCGATGACGAGGTCGATGGCATCGACCGCGAGCGCGATGTCGGTGCTGTTCTTGCCGGTCGAGAGATTGACCATCGGCCGCACCGACAGCCGCTTGAACATCGCCTGCCGGTTGACGGCCATCTCGGCGTTGCAATAGGCGCGGCGCACGTGGATGGCGCCGTACTCGTCCATGGTGCGCTGCACGGCCTGCTCGATCACGTCGGCCGAGACGTTGTCGGCGTCGATCAGCAGCATCACGCGCGGTGTGGGCGTCATGCCAGCTTCCAGTGGATGGTTTCGCCGCCGCGCAGCGGCTTGAGCGTGGCGTCGCCGTAGGGCACGGTCTCCGGCACGGTCCAGCTTTCGCGCTTGAGCGTGACGGTGTCGGCGTGGCGCGGCAGGTTGTAGAAGTCGGGGCCGTTGAAGCTGGCGAAGGCTTCGAGCTTGTCGAGCGCGCCCGCGTTGTCGAAGGCCTCCGCGTACAGCTCGATGGCGGTGAGCGCGGTGTAGCAGCCGGCGCAGCCGAGTGCGTGTTCCTTCAGGTGGGCCGGGTGCGGCGCGCTGTCGGTGCCCAGGAAGAAGCGGTCGCTGCCGCTGGTGGCGGCCTCCACCAGCGCCACGCGGTGCGTCTCGCGCTTGAGCACGGGCAGGCAGTAGTAGTGCGGGCGGATGCCGCCGGTGAAGATGGCGTTGCGGTTGTAGAGCAGGTGGTGCGCCGTGATGGTGGCTGCCGTGAAGGGCCCGGCGTCGCGCACGTAGTGGGCGCCTTCCTTGGTGGTCAGGTGCTCGAACACCACCTTGAGCTCGGGGAAGTCGCGGCGCAGCGGAATCATCACGCGGTCGACGAACACAGCTTCGCGGTCGAACAGGTCGATGGCGGGGTCGGTCACTTCGCCGTGCACCAGCAGCAGCAGGCCGTGCTTCTGCATGGCCTCGAGCGTCTTGTAGGTGTGGCGGATGTCGGTCACGCCGGCATCGCTGTTGGTGGTGGCGCCGGCCGGGTACAGCTTGAGCGCGCGCACGCCGGCTTCGGCCGCCAGCGCAATTTCTTCGGGCGGCAGCTTGTCGGTCAGGTAGAGCGACATCACCGGCTCGAAGGCCACGCCCTGGGGCACGGCGGCGCGGATGCGGTCGCGGTACGCCACGGCCTGCGCGGCGGTGGTCACGGGGGGGCGGAGGTTCGGCATGATCAGCGCGCGGCCGAACTGGCGCGCGCTGTGGGGAACGACGGCTTCGAGGGCGGCACCGTCGCGCACGTGCAGGTGCCAGTCGTCGGGGCGGGTGATCGTGAGGGTGTCTGTCATGGCGGGGCGATTGTCGCATCGCCCCCTGAAAGGCAAGGAGGCGGCGAACCCGCCGAACGGTTCGCGGAACTCCGCAAATCTCTTTCTACTTGTGGAACACCCGGCAGGTGCGCGAGGCGGCGCCCTGCAGCCACTTGACGAAATTGACCGATGTGCGCGCGCCCTTGTGCGGGGGCCAGGGATCGAGGATGCGCAGCGTGGTGCCCCGCCCGCTCGGGTCGTCGTCGCCGCGGATGCCGGCGATGACGACCATGTGCCCCGGCCGGCCGGCGCCGGCCGCATAGCCGCCGCGGTTGGTACCCCACAGCATGTCGAACATGAGCGGGCCGTCCTGCAGCGCCGCGCGCAGCGCCTTCAGCGACCATGCCGACGGCGGGTGCACCTCCAGGCCGTGCGCGGCGGCCACGCGCTGGCCGACTTTCATTTGCGCGTCGTGCGTGTCGACGCTCTCCTGCAGCCCGCCGTCGGCCGCGACCAGTTCGGCCGGGGTGCGCGCGAGCACCGCCTGCACGGTGGAGCGCGTCATCATCGCGACGCCGGCGGCCCAGCACAGCGCGGCGGCCGGGGGCGGAATCAGCGCGACGGGGTGCAGGATGGGCGCGTCGCGCTCGCCGTCGAACGCGACGTTCTGGGTACAGGGGCCGGCCTCGCCGTCTTCCACCAGCCAGTGCGCGGCCTGCAGGCGCAGCACGGCCGCGCGGGTGAGCGGGCCGAAGTCGCCGTCGGTGGCGAGCCGCGGGCTGGGCTGCAGCTTGCGGTTCAGCGCTTCCTGCAGGCGGCGGACGTCGGCTCCTCGCCAACCCTGTTTGAGCGTGGTCATCGGCATGCTTTCCTTCACCCCTCGGTGGAATCGCGGACTTTGGAATACGGGCGTCGGAATTGTCAAAACCGCGGCCGCGGGCGTCTACTCGCCGTATGGCGTAGTCGGCGACGCCCGATCAGGGCGCCTGCCTGCTACTCGAGTACGCGCGCCGGAGCCGATTGGATTTCGCCGCTGTCGCCTTGGAGACTCTGGGGACTCTCGAACGCACCCGCCAGGTCGGCCAGCCAGCGGTCGTAGGCGGAGGCGCGCTCGGCGTCGGGCAGGCGCAGCAGCGCGGACGGATGCAGCGTGACGAACACGGGCCGGCCGTCGGCGCGCTCGTGCAGCCACGCGCCGCGCTCGGCCTGCACCGCCACCGGCCGGCCGAGCAGGGCGCGCGCGGCGGTCGCGCCCAGCGCCACCAGCGCCTGCGGTCGCACCAGCGCGATTTCGCTGTCGAGCCAGTGCGCGCAGGCTTCGGCCTCCCGCTGGCCCGCCGTCTTGTGGATGCGGCGCTTGCCGCGCAGCTCGTACTTGAAATGCTTCACGGCATTGGCCAGGTACACCGTGTCGCGCGGCCGGCCCAGTTGCGCCATCGCGCGGTCGAGCAACTGGCCGGCCGGCCCGACGAAGGGCCGCCCGGCCAGGTCTTCCTGGTCTCCGGGCTGCTCGCCGACCAGCATGCGCTGCGCGCCCACGGGCCCTTCGCCGCACACGGCCTGCGTGGCGAGCGCGCCGATGGGACAGTCGCGGCATGCATGCGTGGCCGCGCGCAGTTCGTCGAGGCTGGCGGGCGCCGCGCGGTCGGCCGGCAGCGGGTGCAGCGGCACCGGGGCGCGGATGCGGCGCGCGGGCGTGGCCGGCGCGTCGATCATCGACTGGCTGCGCGCCTGCGCCGCTTCGGCCAGCGGCTGGATCAGCGCGGCCTCGGGCAGGTTGTGCCAGTAGCGGGCCGGCATCTCGCGGCGCATCATCGCGAGCTTCAGGCGCGCGGGGTTGAAGATGTTCTCGTAATAGACCAGCCAGAGCTGCTCGCCGGCATCGGGCGGCGGCTTCTCGCGCCGGTCGGCGCCTTCGCGGAAAGTGAGCGCCTGCCCGTCCCACGCCACGCAGCGCTCGGGCGTGAGGATGGCCCAGTTCATCTGCGCGAAGCGGCGCGCGAAGAAGGGCGCGTTGGCTTCCACGATGCGGTGGTCGGGCTCGAACCATGCCACGTGGCGCTCGCCCTGCTCGCCTTCCACGCGGGTGAAGCGCACGAAGGCGCGCATTTTGTGGATGTCGCGGTGCACGGCCTTGGCCATCTGCCGGGCCTGCAGCATGTCGGGGTCGAGCGGGTCGTGGCGCAGGGCCGGTTCGTGCACCAGGCGCCAGAGCAGCCGGTACAGGAGCGCCAGGCGGCCCGCGTCGCGGTGCAGGATCACGTCGGCGCACAGCGCGATGAACGACGCGGGCACCGGCTGGCGCGCGGCGCCGGCGGGCGGCGGCGAAGGCGCGGGCTCGAACAGGCCGCCGGCGGGCGCGTCCGCGAACAGGTCGGAACCGCCTTCGCCCTGCGTGCCGTCGCTCCATTCGACATGGTCGGGCGGCACGCCATTCGCCAGCAATTGGCGCGCCTCGCGGCGGAAGGCGTCGAGGTCGACCGGGTTCCCTAGCCGTACGCGCATGGCGGCTTGCTCCCGGCCCAGCTCAGAACAGCGCCGCCTGCGCCGGCCGGGCTGCCGGAACTGCGGCGGCCATGGCGCCCGCAGCCGGCCGGTGCCCGTCGGCCACCACGAACGGCAGCACCTTGCGCGAGGGCACATGCAGCCGGCGCAGATCGTCGGCGCGCACCCGGCGCACGCGGCGCGCCTGCAGCAGGCGCTCGACCGCCTTCACGCCCAGGCCGGGCACGCGCAGCAGCATCTCGCGCGGGGCGTGGTTCAGGTCGACGGGAAAACGCTCGGCGTGCGCCAGCGCCCAGGCCAGCTTGGGGTCGACGTCCAGCCGCAGCAGGCCGTCGGGCGCGGCCACGATCTCCTGGTGCTCGAAGCCGTAGAAGCGCATGAGCCAGTCGGCCTGGTAGAGCCGGTGCTCGCGCATCAGCGGCGGTGCCACCAGCGGCAGCGCGCGGGCCGCATCGGGGATGGGGCTGAAGGCCGAGTAGTACACGCGCTTGAGCTTGTAGGCGCCGTACAGCGTGGCGCTCGACGCGAGGATGTGGCGGTCGTCGGTGGCGTCGGCGCCCACGATCATCTGCGTGCTCTGGCCGGCGGGCGCGAACGGCGGCGGCTTGGCGGCGGCGGGGGCCGCGCCGGGCAGCGCGCGGATCGGCACCACGCGGCGCGCCTCCTCGCGCGTGTCGTCGATGCGCAGGCGCAACCGCGCCATGGAGCGGCGGATGGCGCTTTCGTTCTTCTCGGGCGCCAGCGCCTGCAGGCCCTCGGTGGTGGGCATCTCGACGTTGATGCTGAGCCGGTCGGCATAGCGGCCGGCGCGCGCCAGCAGCTCGTCGCTGGCGTCGGGGATGGTCTTCAGGTGGATGTAGCCGCGGAAGTCGTGCTCCTCGCGCAGCACGCGCGCCACCTCGACCACCTGCTCCATGGTGTGGTCGGGCGACTTGATGATGCCGCTCGACAGGAACAGGCCCTCGATGCAGTTGCGCCGGTAGAAGTCGAGCGTGAGCTGCACCACCTCTTCGACGCGGAAGCGCGCACGCGGCACGTTGCTCGACGCGCGGTTCACGCAATACAGGCAGTCGTACTGGCAGTGGTTGGTGAGCAGCACCTTCAGCAGCGAGATGCAGCGGCCGTCGGGCGCGTAGCTGTGGCAGATGCCCGCGCCCTCGGTGGAGCCGATGCCACGGCCGCCCACCGAGTCGCGCGGCTGCGAGCCGCTGGATGCGCAGGAGGCGTCGTACTTGGCGGCGTCGGCCAGGATGGCGAGTTTGCGATGGATGTCCACGGGAGACCTCTTGGTTACTGTATGAATATACAGTCATCGGCCGTCCCAAAGGCTGCGATTTGTAAGCGGGCCGGCCGCACCGGCGCGGCGTTGCAGCGCCCTCCAACCTTGGCTACCCTCGCTGCCAGATGACCGACGACCCGACAGCACCCGTCTCC
>NZ_JBXASW010000075.1:0-28176 GCF_058809745.1 Variovorax sp. MPBD4-3 | reverse complement strand
CACCCCAACCCTCCCCCAGCGGGGGAGGGAGCAAAACGCAAACTGTCAGACTTGTCAGTTAGTCGACAGCGAGGGGTTTGAAGGGGTTGCCTAGAGTGGCCCCATCATGGTCCTCCCTGACGCACCCCCCCTATCGCGCGCGGCCCTCGCGCTGGCCGTCCTGCTCCTTGCGGGGTGCGCCGTCGGTCCCGATTACGTCCGCCCGCAGATGGACGTGCCCAGCGCCTTCAAGGAAACCGGCGGCCCCTGGAAGACAGCCGCGCCGCAAACCATCGACGCCGACCATCCCTGGTGGGACGCCTACGGCGACAGCACCCTCGGCGCGCTGATGGTGCAGGCCAACGCGGCCAACCAGAACATCCGCGTCGCCGAGGCCCAATACCGCCAGGCGCAGGCCATCACCGCGGCGGCGCGCGCCAACTTCTTCCCGACCGTCGGCCTGAACGCCGGCGCCGTGCGGGCGCAGAGCAACAGCACCGGCGTCGTCAAGCTGGGCACCACCGACACCCTGGGCCTGGGCGCGAGCTGGGAGCCCGACCTGTGGGGCTCGGTGCGCCGCTCGGTGGAGGCGGGCACCGCCAGCGAGCAGGCCAGCGCCGACGACCTGGCCGGCGCGCGCCTGAGCATCCAGACCACGCTCGCGCAGGACTACCTGCAGATCCGCGTCATCGACCTCGAGCGCGACCTGTACGCCAGCACCACCGCCGCCTATGCCAAGGCGCTCGAACTCACGCAGCACCAGTACGCCGCCGGCACCGTGCTGCGCTCCGACGTGGCGCTGGCCGAAAGCCAGCTCAAGACCGCGCAGGCGCAGGCGGTCGACCTCGAAGCGCAGCGCGCGCAGCTCGAGCACGCCATCGCCGTGCTGACCGGGCAGGCGCCGGCTTCGTTCTCGCTGCCGCCGCTTGAGTCGTCGGGCCAGCCGCAGACGGCCGAATCGCTTTCGTCGGCCTCGGCACTGCATGTGCAGCTGCCGGTGTCGCCCGCGGGCCTGCCGTCGGAACTGCTCGAGCGCCGGCCCGACATCGCCGGCGCCGAGCGCCGGGTGCAGGCCGCCAACGCCAACATCGGCGTCGCCAAGGCCGCTTACTACCCGCAGATCACGCTCAGCGCCAGCGGCGGCTTCAGCGCGGCCAGCCTGGCCACGCTGTTCAATACGCCCAGCCGCGTGTGGTCGCTGGGCGCGGCGCTTGCACAGACCGTGTTCGACGGCGGCCTGCGCAAGGCCCACACCGACCAGGCCGTGGCCGCCTACGACGCCTCCGTCGCGCAATACAAGCAGACCGTGCTCGGCGGCTTCCAGCAGGTGGAAGACGACCTGGCCACCCTGCGCGTGCTCGACAGTGAATCCACGCTGCAGGCCGACGCCGTGCGCTCCGCCCAGCTTGCCGAGCGGCTGGCCCTGGCCCAGTACCGCGCCGGCACGGCCACCTACCTGAGCGTGGTGACGGCGCAGACGCTGTCGCTCACCAACCAGCGCACCGCCGCGCAAGTGCTGGGCCGGCAGCTGGCCGCCAGCGTCTCGCTGATCGCGGCCACGGGTGGCGGCTGGAGCGCCGCCGATGCCCAGGCCGGCACCAGCTCCGGCGCCGACAAGATTTCCAGGAATTGATGCCATGACGACCACACCCACCACCGCCACCGGGCACGCCCTTTTCCAGCGCCGATCGACCTGGCTCGCCACCGCCACGCTCGTGCTGGTGCTGGGCGGCGGCACCTGGGCGCTCACCCACCATTCCGCCCATGCCGCCAAGCCCGAGGCCGCCCAGGCAGCGCCGCCGGTGCAGGTGACCACGGCGCGCGTCAAGCAGCAGGACGTGCAGGTCTACCGCAGCGGCATCGGCACCGTGGCGTCGATGGCCACCGTCACCGTCAAGGCCCGCATCGACGGGCAGCTCGACAAGGTCGGCTTCGTGGAAGGGCAGGACGTGAAGGCCGGCCAGATGCTCGCGCAGCTCGACCCGCGCACGCTGCAGGCGCAGCTCGCGCAGGCGCAGGCCACACGGGCGAAAGACCAGGCCACGCTTGCCAACGCCCGCGCCGACCTCAAGCGCTACACCACGCTGATCGCGCAGGACGCGGCCACGCAGCAGCAGCTCGACACGCAGAAGGCGCTGGTCAACCAGCTCGAGGCCACCGTGCAGAACGACGCCGCGCAGGTGAAATACGCAGAGGTGCAACTCAGCTTCACGCGCATCTCGTCGCCCATGGACGGCCGCGCCGGCGCGCGGCTGGTGGACCCCGGCAACATCGTGCACGCGGCCGACACCAACGGGCTGGTGGTCATCAACCAGATCGACCCCATCGCCGTGCAGTTCACGCTGCCCGAAGACGCGGTGCAGGACATCAACCGCCTGCAGCAGAAAAGCAGCCAGCCGCTCACGGTGGTGGCCTACGACCGCAGCGGCGCGCAGATGCTGGGCACCGGCAAGCTCATCCTGCTGAACAACCAGATCGACACCACCAGCGGCACCGTGCAGCTCAAGGGCAGCTTCGCCAACCCGCAGCATTCGCTGTGGCCCGGCCAGTACGTCAACGTGCGGCTGCAGCTCGACCGCCGGCCCGACTCGCTCACCGTGCCCGCCGCCGCCGTGCAGCGCGGCCAGGACAGCACCTACGTCTGGGTGGTCGATGACCAGAACAAGGTCGGCAATGTGCCGGTGCACGTGGTGCAGATCGCCGACGGCACGGCCGTGATCGACAAGGGCCTGAGCGCGAACCAGCGCGTGGTGGTGGACGGCCAGTACAAGCTCAAGCCCGGCGCCACCGTCGTGGAGCCGCCGCCCGCGCAGAAGGGCGCGGCCGGTGGCGGCGCCGACGCCAACAAGCCCGCCGGCGGGAGCAGCAATTGAGCATCTCCGCCACATTCATCAAGCGCCCCATCGGCACCACGCTGCTGGCGCTGGCCATCCTGCTGGTCGGTGCGGCGGTGTTTCCGCTGCTGCCGGTGGCGCCGCTGCCGCAGGTCGACTTTCCGACGATCCAGGTCTCGGCCAGCCTGCCCGGCGCCAGTCCGGAGACCATGGCCTCCAACGTGGCGCAGCCGCTGGAGCGCAACTTCTCGCTGATCGCGGGCCTGTCGCAGATGACGTCCACCAGCGGCCTGGGCAACACCCAGATCACGCTGCAGTTCGACCTCGACCGCAGCATCGACGCCGCCGCGCTCGACGTGCAGGCCGCCATCAACGCCTCCACCGGCCAGCTGCCGGCCAACCTGCCGAGCCCGCCCACCTTCCGCAAGGTGAACCCGGCCGACGCGCCCATCCTCATCCTGTCGGTGCAGTCGAAGACGCTGCCGCTGACCGAGGTGAACGACTACGCCGACAACATCCTCGCGCAGCAGATATCGCAGATCTCGGGCGTGGGCCTGGTCAACATCGGCGGCGTGCAGAAGCCGGCTGTGCGCATTCAGGTCGACCCGGCCAAGCTCGCCGCGCTGGGCCTGAGCCTGGAAGACGTGCGCACCGTGCTCTCGTCGGCCACCGTGAACGCGCCCAAGGGCACCATCGACGGGCCCAACCAGAGCTTCACCGTCTACACCAATGACCAGCTGCTCAAGGCACAGCCCTGGAACGACGTGGTGCTGGCCTACCGCAACGGCGCGCCCATCCGCGTGCGCGACCTGGGCGTGGCGGTCGACGGCCCCGAGAATTCCAAGATTGCCGGCTGGGCCTACGCCGGTGCCGCCGCGCCGGCCGGCAGCAACGTGCAGAACGGCCGCTCCATCGTGCTCGCCATAACCAAGCAGCCGGGCGCCAACGTCATCGAGACGGTGGACCGCATCAACGCGGCGCTGCCGCGGCTGAAGGCCTCGATTCCGCCGACCATCGACGTCAACGCCATCATCGACCGCACGCAGACCATCCGCGCCTCGGTGAAGGACGTGGAGTTCACGCTGCTGCTGACCATCGTGCTGGTGGTGGCCGTGATCTTCGTGTTCCTGCGCAACGTGCCGGCCACGCTCATTCCCAGCGTGACGGTGCCGCTCGCGCTGCTGGGCACGGTGGCGGTGATGTACCTGCTGGGCTACAGCCTGGACAACCTCTCGCTCATGGCGCTGACCATCGCGGTCGGCTTCGTGGTGGACGACGCCATCGTGATGCTGGAGAACATCTATCGCTACGTCGAAGAGGGCATGACGGCGATGGAGGCGGCCTACAAGGGCGCGGGCGAGATCGGCTTCACCATCATCTCGATCTCGGTGTCGCTGGTGGCGGTGTTCATTCCGCTGCTGCTCATGGGCGGCATCGTGGGGCGCCTGTTCCGCGAGTTCGCGGTCACGGTCACGCTGACCATCGTGGTGAGCGTGGTCATCTCGCTCACGCTGACGCCCATGCTGTGCTCGCGCTTCCTCAAGAACGAGCACGGCAGCAAGCACGGGCGGCTGTACCTGCTGTTCGAGCGCGGCTTCGACGCCATGCTCAGCGGCTACAAGCGCGGGCTGCACGTGGTGCTGGACCACCAGTTCATCACGCTGATGGTGTTCATTGCCACGGTGGCCGCCACGGGCGTGCTGTTCGCGGTGATTCCCAAGGGCTTCTTCCCGCAGCAGGACACCGGCTTCATCTCGGGCTTTGCCGAGTCGGGGCAGGACGCTTCCTTCGCGTCGATGAACGCGCGCATGCTCCAGCTGGCCGACGTGGTGCGCAAGGACCCCGACGTGACCGGCTTCGGCATGAACGGCAGCTCTTCCACCTACAACACCGGCAACTTCTTCATCAGCCTGAAGCCCAAGGACGAGGGCCGCACCGCCACCGCCGACGAGATCATCACGCGGCTGCGCCCGCAACTGGCCAAGGTGCAGGGCGTGAACCTGTTCCTGCAGGCGGGGCAGGACATCCGCGTGGGCGGGCGTGCTTCGCGCACGCAGTACCAGTACACCGTGACCGACGCCGACCTGGGCGAGCTCAACACCTGGGCGCCCAAGCTGCTCGCGCGCTTCAAGCAGCTGCCCGAGCTCACCGACCTGGCCACCGACCAGCAGAACGCCGCCGCGTCGGCCGTGCTGACCATCGACCGCGACCGCGCATCGAGCTTCGGCATCACGCCGGCCACCATCGACGCCACGCTCTACGACGCGATCGGCCAGCGCCAGGTGGCGCAGTACTTCACGCAGCTCAACAGCTACCACGTGGTGCTGGAGGTCACGCCCAGCCTGCAGCAGGACCCGACGCTCTTCAGCAAGCTCTACCTGAGCTCGCCCATCACCGGACAGCAGGTGCCGCTGTCGACCTTCGTGAAGGTGGACACCAGCAAGACGGCGTACCTGTCGATCAGCCACCAGGGCCAGTTCCCGGCGGTGACCATCTCGTTCAACCTGGCACCGGGCGTGGCGCTGGGCGACGCGGTGAACGCCATCAACAAGGCGCAAGCCGACATGGGCCTGCCGCAGTCGCTGACCGGCTCGTTCCAGGGCACCGCGCAGGCCTTCCAGGACTCGCTGGCCTCGCAGCCCTACCTGATTGCCGCGGCGCTGGTGGCGGTGTACATCGTGCTGGGCCTGCTGTACGAGAGCTACATCCACCCGCTGACGATTCTCTCGACGCTGCCTTCGGCCGGCGTGGGGGCGCTGCTGATATTGATGGCGGGCGGCTACGACCTGAGCGTGATCGCGCTCATCGGCATCATCCTGCTCATCGGCATCGTGAAGAAGAACGGCATCATGATGATCGACTTCGCGCTCAAGGCCGAGCGCGAGCAGGGCATGTCGCCGCACGACGCCATCTACCAGGCCTGCCTGCTGCGCTTCCGCCCCATCATGATGACCACCATGTGCGCGCTGCTCTCGGGCCTGCCGCTGATGCTGGGCCACGGATCGGGTTCCGAGCTGCGCCGCCCGCTGGGCTACGCGATGGTCGGCGGGCTGATACTCTCGCAGGCACTCACCCTGTTCACGACCCCGGTGGTCTACCTGTACCTCGACCGCGCCCACTACTGGTATCTGAGCCGCAAGGAAGCGCGCAAGGCCAGGAAAGCCGGGAAGGAAGGCAAGGCGCCGGTGCCGGCCGAGGCGCATTGACGAGCGCCGGCTGACATCATGGGCAGGGACGGAGACACAGAAGAAGACGCCATGAAGATCCTGATTGTCGAAGACGAACTGAGAACCGCGGACTACCTCTCCAAGGGGCTGACGGAGCAGGGCTGCGCGGTCGACATGGCACACAACGGCATCGACGGCCAGCACCTGGCGCTCACGCACGACTACGACGTGATCGTGCTCGACGTGATGCTGCCGGGGCAGGACGGCTTCTCGGTGCTGCGCGAGCTGCGCGCCGTGAAGCAGACGCCGGTCATCATGCTCACCGCGCGCGACCGGGTGGAGGACCGCATCAAGGGCCTGCACGAAGGCGCGGACGACTACCTCATCAAGCCTTTCTCTTTTCTGGAGCTGCTGGCGCGGCTGCAGGCGCTGAACCGGCGCGGCCGCAAGCAGGAGCCGATGCAGCTGCGCATTGCCGACCTGCAGATCGACCTGCTGGCGCGCAAGGCATTTCGTGGCAGTGGTGGCGGCAGCACCCGCATCGACCTCACCGCCAAGGAATTTGCGCTGCTGGCCGTGCTGGCCCGGCGCCAGGGCGAGATCCTGTCGAAGACGGCCATCGCCGAGCTGGTGTGGGACATGAACTTCGACAGCAACACCAACGTGGTCGAGGTGGCCATCAAGCGGCTGCGCGACAAGATCGACGTGCCCTTCAGCCCCAAGCTGCTGTACACCATCCGCGGCATGGGTTACGTGATGGAGGTGCGCGACGCGCCGGCCGAGGGCCAGGCGCCGTGAAGCGCTCCATCACCGCCCGGCTGGTGCTCATGTTCGCGGCCGTGGCGCTCGCGACATTCGCGCTGGCGGGCTTCGCGCTGCAGAACGTGCTGGCGCGCGAGCTGGAGCGGCACCAGTACGAAGAGCTGGACACCACCCTCAAGAACCTGCAGTTCTGGATCAAGGCCATCGGCACCCCCGAGCGCTGGTCCCGCGTGCAGGCGCGCATGGACGCGCTCACGCCCGCCGACGGCAGCGTGCGCTTCTGGGTGCTCAGCGACGATCCGCGCTTCCAGTACGGCAAGGGCCTGGCAGAAATAGACGGCCTCACGCGCGAGGCCAACGGCCACAGCAGCGTCATCGAGCTGCCGGGGCAGGCGCGGCCGTTCCGCACGCTGTCGGTGCACATCGATCCCCTCGACCAGCGGCCGGCGGTGCGGCTGATCGTCGGGCACAACACCGAGCCCTACGAGCGCACGCGCCAGGCCTTCCTGACCGCGCTGATCGGGCTCGGGCTGGGCGCGGTGCTGGTGGTGGCGGTGGCCGGCTACTGGATCGCGCGCGTGGGGCTGCGGCCGCTGGAGCGGCTGTCGCGCGAGGCGCAGGCGCTGCGGCCCAAGACGCTGTCGCAGCGGCTGCGCTCCGAGCCGCTGCCGGTGGAGCTGTCCGCGCTGACCGAGGCCTTCAACGGCGCGCTCGCCCGGCTCGAAGAGGCCTACGGCCAGCTCGAGGCCTTCAACGCCGACGTGGCGCACGAACTGCGCACGCCGCTGGCCAACCTCATCGGCAGCACGCAGGTGGCGCTGTCGCGCCAGCGCAGCGCGGGCGAGTTCCAGGAAGTGCTGCAGGCCAACCTGGAAGACCTGGAGCGGGTGCGCTCCATCGTCAACGACATGCTGTTCCTCGCGCGCGCCGACCGCGGCGAGGTGGCCACCGGCCTGGTGCTCACGCCGGTGGCGCAGGAGGTGCACAAGACCATCGAGTTCTTCGAGTTCGTGCTCGACGAGACCCGCACGCAGGTCTCCATCGAGGGCGACGTGCACACCGAGGCCCGGCTGGAAAGCGCGCTGTTCCGCCGCGCCATGTCGAACCTGCTGCAGAACGCCATCGAGCATTCGGAGCCGGGCGCGCACATCGCCGTCACGCTGCGCGAGGAAGAGGCCGTGACCTGGATCACCGTGTCCAACCCCGGCGCGCCCATCGATGCGCGGCACCTGCCGCACCTGTTCGATCGCTTCTACCGCGCCGATGCCTCGCGCAACGACCGCGGCGAGCATCACGGCCACGGGCTGGGGCTGGCCATCGTGAAGGCGGTGGCGAGCATGCACGGCGGGCAGGTCGGCGCGTCGCGCCAGGGCGGGCTGAACAATTTCGGCTTCAGCGTTGCGCGGTAGCACTGCCCGGCGCATCGCGCGAATGACCGTGGGGCGGTGCGTTCTTGCGGCATGCGGGACAATCGCCGGTGGCATGAACCCCTCCCGAACCCCCCGAAAGTCCGCATGGCGCAGCTGATGTCGCTGCTCGTGCAGAACGCCATTCTGGTGGTGTTTGCCGTCAGTTTCGCCGCGCGCCTGGGGCTGCCCGTGCCGGCGGCCGCCGTGCTGGTGCTCACCGGCGCGCTGCTGGCGGCGGGCGACGTGTCGGTGCCCGGGGTGGTGCTGGCCGCCGTGGTTGCCAACCTGCTGGGCGACGCGGCGTGGTTCTATGCGGGCCGGCGCTTCGGCTACCGCTTCATGCGCCTCCTGTGCCGCATTTCGCTGTCGCCCGACACCTGCGTGCGGCGCGGCGAATCGCTCATCACCGACTGGGGCGGGCTGTCGCTGGTGGCGGCCAAGTTCGTGCCGGGCGTGTCGGTGGTGGCGCCGCCGATGGCGGGGGCGCTGGGCATGTCGGTGCGGCGCTTCATCGGCTTCGACATTGGCGCGGCGCTGGTCTGGACCGGTCTGTTCCTCGGGCTGGGCTGGGTCTTCCGCAACCAGATCCAGGAGGTGCTGGCCATCATGGCGCAGGCCGGCGGCATTGCCACGGTGGCGCTGGGCGTGCTGCTGCTGGTGATTCTTGCGGTGCGCTACTGGCGCCGCCGCGCCTTCATGCGGCTTACCGGCATGCCGCGCATCTCGGTCGACGAGCTGCACGAACTGCTCTCCAGCGAAGAACCTCCGCTGGTGATCGACGTGCGGGGCAAGGCCGGCTTGCAGGTCGATCCGCGCCGCATTCCGGGCGCCATGCCGTACACGCTCAAGGCGCTGCAGCAGCGCAACCTCGACCTGTCGCATGCCCGTGGCCGCGACGTGGTGCTGTATTGCAACTGCCCCAACGAAGTTTCGGCCGCGCAGGCCGCGCGCGTGCTGCTGGCCCGCGGCGCGCGCCGGGCGCTGCCGCTGACCGGCGGGCTCGACGCATGGGTGGCCTCGGGCCGGCCGACCAGCGTGGATTGAATCCAGGGTTGCCCCGGCGGCCATCTGCACGAATCGGCCTCCCGTGCTATGGTCCCCGGCCCTCGGGATAACCCTAGAGGTTGCCCTGCAGAAACCGGGATTCCTCGTGTCTTCAACCTCCAAAACTCCTCATTCACCGGCCGGCCTCACGCCCTTGCTGACGCTGGTCTTCGCCGTGGCCTGCGGCCTGTGCGTGGCCAACATCTACTACGCGCAGCCGCTGATCGGCCCCATCTCCGACACGCTGCAGCTGCACGCCGGCCTGGCCGGGCTCATCATGACGCTCACCCAGCTCGGCTACGGCGCCGGCCTGCTGCTGCTGGTGCCGCTGGCCGACGTGGTCGAGAACCGGCGGCTGATCGTCGGCGCGCTCTTCGGCGCGGTGATCGGGCTGGTGGGCATCGCGCTCTCGGACTCGGCCATCACCTTCCTGGCCGCTTCTTTCGTGGTGGGCGCATGCGCGGTCGCGGCGCAGGTGCTGCTGCCCTTTGCCTCGCACCTGGCGCCCGAGGCCACGCGCGGCAAGGTGGTCGGCAACATCATGGCCGGCCTGCTCGGCGGCATCATGCTGGCGCGGCCCTTTGCCAGCATGGTGGCTTCCGCATTGGGCTGGCGCGCGGTGTTCTGGCTGTCGGCGGTGCTGATGGCCGCGCTCATCGTGGTGCTGTGGCGCGTGCTGCCGCAGCGCCGCCCGCATGCATCGGTGGGCTATGCGCGCACCATGGCTTCGCTGCCGGGCATCGTCTGGAACACGCCGGTGCTGCGCCGGCGCGGGCTGTACCAGGGAATGATGTTCTCCGGCTTCCAGGCCTTCTGGACGGCAGTGCCGCTGGCGCTGGCGCATGAATTCGGCATGGGGCAGGGCGGCATCGCGGCATTCGCGCTGGCCGGCGCCGCCGGTGCGCTCATGGCGCCCATCGCCGGCCGGCTGGCCGACCGGGGGCTGACCCGTCCGGCCACGGGCATCGCCATTGCGGTGGCGCTGTTCTCCTTCCTGCTGGGGGCGGTGGCCATGCACTACCGCTCGCTGGCCGGGCTGGTGGCGGCGGGCATCTTGCTCGACGGCGCGGTGCAGCTGTGCCAGGTGCTCAACTTCCGCAGCCTCTTCATGCTGGCGCCGGAGCTGCGCGGCCGGCTCAACGGGCTGTTCATGACCTTCATCTTCATCTGCGCGGCGGTGGCCTCCGGCATTGCGGCGGCCGTGTATGCCTTCCATGGCTGGAGCGGGCTTTGCCTGCTGGGTGGCGGCTATGTGCTGGTGGCGCTGCTGTACTACGCGACCGAGTTCCGCCAGCAGCCTGCTGCGGCGGCGGTCAGCCGGTAGTTGCCTTGCAGCCGATGAGTTCGCCGGTTTTTTCGCGCTCCATCCAGGTAACCCAGACAGACGCCAGCGGCATCTGGCCCATCCTGGTGCTTTGCACGGCCTACTCCGCGGCGCTGGTCGCCGGGGCGGCATGGGCGATCGACCTGGACGCCAAGGGCTGGCACATCGCGCTGGACATGCTGGCCTTGCTCGCACTCGTGGCGCTGTGGCTGGTGGGCCTGGTGGCCGTCGTGCGCGCATGGATCTGGGTCGAGACGCATTGGCTGGCCAAGGGCCGGGCCAGGCCGTTCAGCGAATGCACGCCCGTCGACATCGGCGAAGCCGGCTTCTCCGTGCAAGGCCTCGGCCACGTCGACTGGATCGACGTGCTGGCCCTCGAAGGCATTCCCGACAGCGACAACTACCTGATCGTTCATACACGGCCATTCAGAAAGCTGATGCTGGCGGCGCCCGTCGATGAACTGGTGCCGGTCTTCAACCACTATCTTGCACAGGCAGGCAGCGCCAGGGCAACGCGGGCAGGCACGCTGCAAAGCCGCGCCCTGGTTTTCTGCTGGCGGTGCTTTCTGGCGTGGATCTGGGCGGGCTATGCGCTGGCGGGCGCAGGTGGCATCGCGCTGCTGCTCAATGCGTCGAATGCGGGATTCGTGAAGACCATGGTGGGCCTCTGCGTTCTCATGCCGCTGGTCGCCTGGCTGGTCTGGGCCGTTCCGATCTCGCGGATCAGCACCTTCGCGCCCTCGCGGGTGCGGGCCTTCGAGCTCCACGGTACGCGGCTGCGCAGCACCGACGACGAATGGCAGTCCGACCTGCTGCAATCGCGTATCACCCTTCGCCGTGCGAGCGGCATCGGCTACGAATTTTCTTTCCTGGCCATCCGCCCTCCTTCGGGCAAGGGGCTCGACCTGATCCTGCAAGGCGGCGCCGAGCAGGAGGCATTGCTCGACGCACTGAGCGACCGAGGCCTGCTGCCCGCGATGAACCCGCAAGACTGAGCAGCATCAGCAGCCCGCCCAGGCGGCCGGCATCGGCAGAAATCGGCAGGAGTGCGCGGTGGTAGGCTTGCCGCCCGATGAATCTCCGCCTCAAGATCGTTGCGCTTGCCGTCGCGCCCTTGCTCATCGCACTGGTGCTGGTGGCACTTGCCGTGCGCCACCAGGAGCACGACCTTGCCCAGCGCGAGCGCGCCCTCATCGAGAACAGCTACATGGCCCAGCGCCGCAGCGAACTGCGCAGCTACGTGGACCTGGCCGTGAGCAACCTGCTGCCGCTGTACGAATCCGGCCAGGACGACGAGGCCACGCGCAACGAGGCACTGCGCCGGCTGGCCGCGCTCAACTATGGCGACGACGGCTACTTCTTCGTCTACGACATGGAAGGCAACTCCCTCATGCATTCGCGCCAGCCCGAGCTGGTGGGCAAGAACCTCTGGGGCATGCGCGACTCGCAAGGCCGCTACACCATCCAGGACCTGATCAAGGGCGCGAAGGAAAAAGGCGGCGCCTACGTCGAATACGAATGGCGCAAGCCGTCGAGCGCGCAGCTGGCGCCCAAGCTGGGCTACGTCACCGCCATGCCGCGCTGGAACTGGATGGTCGGCACCGGCCTGTACCTGGACGACATCCAGTCGACCATGGACACCCTCGACCGGCAGATGAACGCCAACGTCACCGCGACGCTGCTGTGGATAGCCGGCATTGCCGCGCTGTGCCTGGGCGTGGTCAGCGCCGCCGGGCTGCTGCTGAACCTCAGCGAGCACCGCACGGCCGAAGCCAAGCTGCGCCTGCTCGCAAGGCGCGTGGTGCAGTCGCAGGAAGAAGAGCGCGGCCACCTCGCGCGCGAGCTGCATGACGGCACCAGCCAGACGCTGGTGTCGGCCAAGCTGCTCATCGAATCGGCCGTGGAGTCGCTCGAAAGCCGGCACCAGCCCACGCCGCCCGCACTGCCCAAGGCGCTGCAGCGGCTGAACGATTCGCTGATGGAGGTGCGCCGCATCTCGCACCGGCTGCGCCCCGCGCTGCTCGACACCCTGGGCCTGCCCGCCGCGCTGGAGCGGCTGGTTGACGAGTTCAGGGACGAAGGCGCCGTCGATGCGTCGATGATGATCGAGGGCGAAGCCTTCGAGCTGCAGCCCGAGGTGAAGACCGCGCTCTTCCGCCTCACGCAGGAAGCGCTGACCAACGTGCGCAAGCATGCCGACGCACAGCACGTGCACGTGGCGCTGGCCTTCGACGAGAAAGACGGCGTGCGGCTCGAGGTGAGCGACGACGGCACCGGCTTCGACATCGATGCCGTGCAGCTCGACCCGCGCCGCGGCATCGGCCTGCGCAACATGCGCGAGCGCATGGAAGCCATTGGCGGCCAGCTGGCCATGCACTCGAACCAAGGCCGCACCTCCATCGAGGCCGAAGTGCCGGCCCGCAACGCAAGGGCCGCATCCGCATGACCGCAGGCACCATTCGCCTCTTCCTGGTGGACGACCACCCGCTGGTGCGCGACGGCCTGCGCGCGCGGCTGGGCAGCATGCCCAACCTGGAGATCGTCGGCGAGGCCGGCAGCGCGGCCGAGGCGCTCGCTCAAGTCGACAGCGTGCGGCCCGACCTCATGCTGATGGACGTCGGCATGAAAGACATGAACGGCATCGAGCTTGCGGCCCTGCTGCTGCAGCGCCAGGGCGCGCCGCACATCGTGATGCTCAGCATGTACAACAACCCCGAATACGTGCAGAAGGCCCTGCAGGCCGGCGCGCGCGGCTACGTGCTGAAAGACGCGCCCGCGGCGGAGATCGTCGCGGCCATCGAGGCCGTGTCGGCGGGCGGCACCTTCCTGAGCCCCGCCGTGTCGAAGAAGCTCTTCCGCACGCAGGAGCCGCGCCCCCTGCTCACGCCGCGAGAGAGCGAGATCCTCTCGGCGCTGGGGCGAGGGGAATCGAGCAAGCAGATCGCGCGCGACCTCGGCCTGAGCGTGCGCACGGTGGAGGCGCACCGGCAGAGCATCAAGCGGCGGCTGGGCATCGAGGGGCAGGCGGAGCTGATCAAGTACGCCGTGGAGCACGCGCGGAAGTTCGGGCAGAGCTGATTCGACTGGCCGAGAGCCGTCACATCGCGAATACCTGCGCCATTCGAGAACTTCTGGGCAGAAGTTTTTCTCGCGCCGGGCTGGTTTTCTCTACAGTGAATGCCCTTGTGATTCCACGCCCTGCTACCGGTGCAACGCGCATCGATGCAGGCGTGGAGCACAAAAGGCGACGGCCAAGGTGCGCGAACACCTTGACCGTCTAACCAAGTGACGTGCAATAACTTTGGAAAGCGAGCACACCAAATGGCTGGACGAATTATGGCCGGGCCTGCAAGGCCGGCATCCGCGGACGCGACCACTCCCACTACACCGGGCGCTTCCGATCTTCTCGAGAACAAGCTGGAGCAGCTGAACTCGTTGCTGTGGTGCTTCTACGGCGCCGGGGACGGATGGTTCCAGGATGCGGGGGAGGCGCATCGGGAGAATCTGCTTTGGATTGCTTCGGATTTGGCGCGGGAGGCTGTGGCGTTGTTTCAGGAGATGAGCCCGGTTGGATAGGGCTTGCCAGCCAGCCGGCACATTCACGACGCCTGAACGTCTGCAGACCTCGGCCAATTCGGCGTGAACTTGCTTGCGGCTCAATGAACCCGGAGCACCTCAAACTGCAGTCGGGTTAGAGCCACCTGTATTGACACCTCATCACCCTCGCATTTGCCGAGCATGGCCCTGCCCAAAGGTGCTTCGCTGCTGATGACCTGAACGAGCCGAGCGCCGCTGACCAACTTCATGCCGCCCGCATTCGGACCGAGGAAAAGCTGTTGCTGCTTGTCGTCGGAATCGACCAGGCAGACCAGCGCGCCGAGCTGTATACCTTTGCTGGCGTCGTAGGGACGCGGGCGGAATTGGCGCCAATTGGCCATCGCCTGGCGGATCGCTTCGGCGCGCCGGGCTTGGCCGGTGGCCAGGTAGGCAGCTTCGAGTCCCAATGTGTCGTATTTGTTTTCGGCGATGTTCTCTTCGTGGGTCGCCGTTTCATGGGCCGCCCGCACCGCCTGCTCGGCTTGCAGCAGGTCTTCGGCGAGCCGTTCCAGCACCTGCTGTTGCAGCAAGAATTTATCCATGACGAAAGGCCGGCATCTCAAGCAAGCGGGGGTAGGTTTCAAACATGAAGGGCTCCAGAACCCTTCGACGCTTATGTGTTGGCTGCAGGTCAACTTGAGCCATGGGCCCATCCGCACCGTTCGCTTCCAGCTGGTGAGCTGCCCTTCAACGCGGCGGCTCCGACTACCAGCGGGAAGAAAACCCGGCCATAAAAGCCGGGTGATTCAGTTCGCCCTGTGCTGTTAGCCTTGCACGGTCGGCAGGGTCTCTGCCACGCCAACTCCGGCCATCGCGCCCAATTTTAGAAGTGAACTCACTATGACCAGCCCGCTGTACAACGCCTCCGTTCCCGTCATGCAGCAGATGCTGCGCGCCATGTCCGACGTGCTCAAGAAGGCCGAAGACCACGCGACGCAAAAAAATATCGATCCGAATGCGCTGCTGCAGGCGCGGCTGTTCCCTGACATGTTTCCGCTGGTACGTCAGGTACAGATCGCCGCAGACTTCTCCAAGGGCATCGCCTCCCGCCTGGCTGGTGCCGAGGTGCCGTCGTGGCCAGACACTGAGGCCAGCTTCGCCGAGTTGCAAGCGTTGATCGCCAAAGCTTTGGCCCATATCGGCTCCTTCGAGGCTGAGCAATTTGACTCAAGCGAAGGCCGCGAGATCGTGTTGCGCCCCGGCACCCCCAAGGAAAAGAAGCTGACCGCAGGCGCATATCTTCTGCACTATGGACTGCCGCAGTTCTTCTTCCACGTGACCACCACCTATGCCATCTTGCGCCACAACGGTGTTGAGATCGGTAAGCGTGACTACATGGGTGCGTACTGACCCAAGACAGGCAGGAGTTCAGCCACTTTGTCCACTGACGCTCGATAGCAACTAGAGCCTCCGTTCGACGTTGTTCTGCTGATGGCCGCTCTGCAGCGATTGCGGCCGTCCGGAGTCCGCCAGCGAAAGGCTGCTCCGCCCTGCAAAGCAGACGTAGCAACTAACGCTTTGCACGCGCCCGGCGAAATGGAAGCGCGATAGATACTTTTTAAGGTGGATGACGGTCTGCTCGGGGTAGCGCACGCAGAGCGAGGATTTCCATCCTTGCTACAAACAACCTCAACGATTCACTCAGCTCTTTGTCCGCGACGCCAGTTGGCGCGCAAGCGCATCGTGAGCCCGCGTTGCAGCTTGCCCATCCACCTTCGTGGCCAATACCTTCGTTAACTGATCCAGCTGGCCCGCCGTGATGCCCACATTCATGCTGAAGCCCATGTGTGCCTGCAGTTGCGCGTCAGCCCCCGGCAACGCCGACAACATCCCGACGGTTGCGAGCTCGCGACTTTGCCAATCCAAGTTATCGCGCTCAAAGATGGCACCAAACAGATGGCTCTTCAGGTACTGATCCACCACTGGCGCGAAGTCATAGATGGCGCCCTTTGCGGGACCGCCCAGCAGCTTGGTCTGGTTCGCGGTGCCGGCCGCGAGCAGCGCTTCGCCGGTTGGAATGGGCCTTCCAGGCAGCTGCCCTTGTGCATCCTGTATACCGCGTTGCTTGCGTGCTTCGACGACCTTCATCAGTTCGTTCAAAGCGTTCAAGCTGCGCGGAAATCCTGCGTAGGCGTAGAGCTGTATGAGCACTTCCTTCGCATCGTTGACGGTCAACCCGGCGTCCAGGCCCTGATCGAGCGCGATAGCGAGCCGGGCCATGTCACCAGAAGCGCCGAACGCCGCGATCGGAACGATGGCCTGCTGGCGCATTGAGAGGGTCTCGGACGCAGACTCCCGCTGCGTCGCCGCTGAGGTCTGTCCATGCGAGGGCGCATGCTCCATCATGGCCACAGTGCCGATTGCCAGGCCGAGGGCAAGCTTCGAGAAGCGCTTAACGTGTTGTGTACTGTTCATCGCTGACTTTCTCCATCCATTCGACGTTCTTTCCATCGAGCATTCCTGTCACCGCAAGATGTGTCATCGCCACTGCAGGCGATGCACCGTGCCAATGCTTCACACCCGGCGGGCACCAGACGACATCCCCGGCTCGTAGTTCCTGAACGGGCTTGCCCCACTCCTGTGTGCGCCCTACACCTGAAATGACGACCAGCCGCTGTCCGGCAGGATGGGTGTGCCACGCAGAACGTGCACCTGGCTCAAAAGTAACGTAGCCGCCGCTTGCGGCAATCCCGCTGGTGGCGGGCCAGAGCTGATCGACCCTGACGCGACCGGTGAAGGTCGCCTCAGGACCAGCCACGGATGGCGTGGCTCCCGCACGAAAAATTTGCTGGGCTGTGATGGGCACGGCGGGTTCCACGGCGTAAGCCGCGCAGGCCTGAGCCATCCAAAAACATGCGCCCAAGGCGCGAAGATGGTGGTTCAAATGGGACTCCTTGTTGATCTGAAACCAGCTCAAAGAAATAGCTCAGACATGCGTTGTCGCAGTTGCCGCCGGGCCTGCGAAATACTCTGCATCGGTAACGTGCGTCAGCCATTCAACGTTCTTGCCGTCGAGCGCTTCCTGCACGGCAATGTGCGTCATCGCAGTTGTGGCGGTCGCGCCGTGCCAGTGCTTGTGGCCGGGCGGGCACCAGATGACATCTCCCGCACGAATCTCGACGATCGGCTCGCCTTCGCATTGGGTCCACCCGCAGCCCGCTGTGACGATCAGTGTCTGGCCCAGTGGATGGGTATGCCAAGCTGAACGCGCACCGGGCTCGAAGGTGACGCTGGCGCACGACGTGCGCGCAGGCGGCGGCGGGTTGTTCAGCAAGTCGATGCGGACGGAGCCAGTGAAGCATTCAGCAGGGCCCTTGGCGGATGCTTGAGTGCCGGGACGGATGAGTTTCATAGGAGGTGCCTTTGCGTTCGCCCCACTGTATTTCTGCGCCGGTTTTCCGAGAAGACTGCAAAATCAGCATGCACCTGTGCAAAACAATCACCAATGGCCAAAGAAAACCTGAACGATCTGCAAGCATTTGTGGTGGTCGCTCGCGAGCGGAGTTTCACCCGAGCGGCAGCGCAAATTGGTCTTTCGCGCTCGGCGTTGAGCCACGCGATGTTGGGGCTGGAAGCGCGGCTGGGCGTGCGGCTTCTAACGCGAACCACCCGAAGCGTTTCGACCACGGAAGCCGGCGCGCGCCTGCTCGACACGGTGGCGCCGCGTCTGCAGGAGATCGAGGCCGAACTAGGTCAGCTCAGCGCGATGCGCGACAAACCGGCCGGCACGGTGCGCATCACCGCACACGACCACGCCATCGGCACCGCGCTCTGGCCTCGCTTGATGCCCTTGCTCAAGCAGTACCCCGACATCCAGATCGAGTTCAGCGTCGACTACGGCTTCACCGACATCGCGGCGCAGCGCTTCGACGCCGGCGTGCGAGTCGGCGACCGCATCGACAAGGACATGGTGGCCGTGCGCATTTCGCCCGACATGCGGATGTCGGTGGCTGCCTCCCCTGAGTACTTGGCAGGCAAGACATCGCCGAAGAAGCCGCAGGACCTAACCGAACACCGGTGCGTGAACCTGCGCCTGCCGACGCGCGGCAACCTGTACGCGTGGGATTTCGAGAAGGGTAGAAAGTCGGTCAACGTGAAGGTCGACGGGCAGACCATCTTCAACAGCACGGCCCTGATGCTGCAGGCAGCGCTCGACGGCCTGGGCTTTGCCTATGTTCCTTACGACCTGATGAAGCCACACATTGATGCAGGCCGACTGATTCCGGTGCTGGAAGATTGGTGGCCGACCTTTCCGGGCTATCACCTCTACTATGCGAACCGGCGCCAGATCGCGCCGGCGTTGGCGCTGGTGATCGAGGCGCTCAGGTATCGCAAACCCGAGCGAACTGCTTTTACCGCGAAGCGCTGAAGCGCAATGCCTTTACCACCAGCGAAAAGGCCGGCGACGGCTGCCGCTTGCTGGGGTAGTACAGGTGGTAGCCGGCGAACTTGGGGCACCAGTCCTGCAACACGCGAACCAGCCGCCCCGAGTCGATGTGCGCCATCAGCTCGTCTTCCGGCAGCAGCGAGATGCCGAGCCCAGCCAGCGATGCGTCGATCTGCGGAGGCGCGGTGTTGAAGATCAGCGGCCCATCAACGCGGACGTTGACCTTCCGGCCACGCTTCTCGAAGTCCCACACATAGAGTCCGCCCGATGTTGGCATGCGCTGGTTGATGCAGGCGTGCTTCGTCAGATCGGCCGGCGTCTTGGGGATGGAATGGACGGCGAAGTATTCGGGCGATGCCACCACCGCCATCTGCAACGGTGGCCCGATCGGCACCGCGATCATGTCGTTGTCGATCGTGTTGCCCATGCGCACGCCCGCATCGAAGCGGTCCGCCACGATGTCCCGAAAGCTGTAGTTCATGTCGAACTCCAGCTTGATCTCCGGGTACTCGCGCAGCAGCGGCGTGAGCTTGGGCAGCAGCACCGTGTGCAGCACGTTGTCGCCGCAGGTGATGCGCACGGTGCCGGCGGGCTTGTCGCGCAATTCGGTAAGCGCGTCGAGTTCGGCCTCGATTTCGTCGAAGCGGTGGCCGATCGCCTTCATGAGTCGCTCTCCAGCAGATGTAGGTGCGACGCTGCGTGTGGTGCGTGTGAGCAGGCGGATCTGCAGGCCTTCTTCCAGCCCGCGGATCGCCTGGCTGAGCGCCGATTGCGTAACGCCCAATGTGCCGGCCGCTTTGGTGAAGCTGCCTTCGCGGGCCACCGTCACAAAGGCCAGGAGGTCGTTGAGATTGCGTCTTGGCATGTTGGTCTTCGCGGGGCGTGCACTGATTAGTGAGGGTAATAAATGTATTAAGCATTAATTAACTAGTCAATTTTCTCGTCGATCGGCAGACTTGCCGTAAAGGAACATCGACCATGAAAACCCATACAGACACCCCTTCCGATCGCCGCGAATTTTTGAAGATGGCTGGCACCGGCGCCGCTGCCGCCGGCATGTTGTCGACGACTGGCGCCACATTGGCAGCGGCGCCGAAGAAGAGCACCCGGTTGTCAAACGGCGCAGACAATTTCTACACGAGCGACGAAGTCACCGTGCAGAAGGTCAGCTTCAAGAACCAGTACCAGATGACCATCGCAGGAAACCTCTTCCTTCCCAAGAAGCTGGACCGCAAGAAGCGCAGCCCGGCCATCGTCGTTGGTCATCCGATGGGGGCGGTGAAGGAGCAGAGCGCGAACCTGTACGCGACCAAGATGGCAGAGCAGGGCTTCGTGACCCTGTCGCTGGACTTGGCGTTCTGGGGTGGCAGTGACGGACAGCCGCGCAATGCCGTCTCGCCCGACATGTATGCCGAGAGCTTCAGCGCTGCAGTCGACTACCTTGGCAGCCAAGCGCTCGTCGACAGGCAGCAGATCGGCGCCATCGGCGTGTGCGGCAGCGGCAGCTTCGTCATCAGTGCAGCCAAGATCGATCCGCGGACGAAGGCCATCGCTACGGTGAGCATGTACGACATGGGCTCGGCCAACCGCGATGCGCTGAACCACTCGCAGACGGTCGCTCAGCGCAAGCAGATCATCGCTGCGGCCGCCGAGCAACGGCAGGCGGAGTTCAACGGCGGCGCTGTCCAATACACCGGTGGAACGGTGCTCGCGCTGGCAGCCGACACGCATCCCATCCAACGCGAGTTCTTCGATTTTTATCGCACGCCGCGCGGCGAGTTCACCCCCAAGGGCGCATCGGCGCGCACCACCACGATGCCGACGTTGACCAGCAATGTGAAGTTCATGAACTTCTACCCGTTCAACGACATCGAGACGATCTCGCCTCGGCCGATGCTGTTCATCACTGGTGACCAGGCGCATTCCAGGGAGTTCAGCGAAGACGCCTACAAGCGCGCCGCCGAACCGAAGGAACTGCTCATCGTTCCGGGCGCCGGCCATGTGGATCTGTACGACCGCGTCACGCTGATTCCTTTCGACAAGCTGACCTCGTTCTTCAACAAGCACCTCGTTGGGGCGAGCGCCTGATGACGGCACAAGCCATTGGCGCGTCGGCCGGCAGCGCCGCTTTGGACGAACGAAGCGAAGCGCAGCCAGCTCACTGGGGCGGAGTCTTCGCGATGACGCTGTGCGTCTTCGCACTGATCGCCTCGGAGTTCATGCCCGTCAGCCTGCTGACGCCGTTGGCGACCGACCTCAAGGTCACCGAAGGCATGGCGGGACAGGGCATCGCCATCTCCGGCGCCTTCGCGGTGCTCACCAGCCTGTCGATCTCGGCAATCGCCACGAGGATTGACCGCAAAACACTGCTGCTGTCGCTGACCGCGCTGATGTGCCTCTCGGGGGCCATCGTCGCGCTCGCACCCAACTACCTGACCTACATGGCGGGCAGAGCGCTGATCGGTGTCGTGGTCGGTGGCTTCTGGTCCATGTCGGCGGCCACCGCCATGCAACTCGTGCCACCGTCCAAGGTGCCGCGTGCACTCGCGATCTTCAACAGCGGCAATGCGCTGGCCACGGTCGTGGCGGCGCCGCTGGGCTCCTTCCTCTCCTCGGTCATCGGGTGGCGCGGCGCGTTCTTCTGCCTGGTGCCAGTCGCGGCGATCGCATTCGTCTGGCAGTGGTTCAGCCTGCCGGCCATGAAGGTACAGCCACGTTCGCGTGGCTCGGGCAATGTCTTCAGGCTCTTCAAGAACCGGCTGGTCGTGCTCGGCATGTTGGCAGTTGGCATCTTCTTCATGGGGCAGTTTGCGCTGTTCACTTACCTGCGGCCGTTCCTGGAGACAGTGACGCAGGTCGATGTGTCAACGCTGCCGCTGGTGCTGCTGACGCTGGGTGTCGCTGGCTTCGTCGGCACCACGGTCGTCGGCCCGTTTCTGAAGCTCGGGTTCTACGGCACGCTGACGATCATTCCGGTGCTGATGGCCGCGATCGCGGTGACGCTTGTCGCCGCGGGAGGCTCGGTGTCTGCCACGACGGTGCTGCTGGGCGTCTGGGGCCTGGTGGCAACCGCAGCGCCGGTCGGCTGGTGGCTGTGGATCGCACGCACGCTGCCGCAAGACGCCGAAGCCGGCGGCGGGCTCATGGTGGCGGTGGTGCAACTCTCCATCGCGCTCGGCTCCACGGTGGGTGGCCTGCTGTTCGACGGCAGTGGCTACCGGAGCACCTTTGTTTTCAGCGCCGGCTTGTTGCTGATCGGCGCGTTTCTGGTTGTCTTGACAGCGCGTGCTGACCGCACGAAATCGACATGACCCAACGCCTCGTTCCTTTCGCCACGACGGTCAAACCTCGCAGACGGTGGCGCCTGCACCTCGCGGGCCTGTGCATCGGCCTGCTCGCTGTCGGTGCCAGTCACGCCGAGTCACGCATGTGGATGACCGTCGGCGAACGTCGCATGGCCGTGACCCTGGCCGATACGGAGGCCGCCCGTGCGTTCGCTGCGCGACTGCCGATGACGCTCGACATGACCGATCTCAACGCCAACGAAAAGAAGTTCGACTTGGCGAAGGAGTTGCCCGCGAACGCTAGGCGACCGGGAACGATCCGCAACGGCGACCTCATGCTGTACGGCACGAGCACCGTAGTCGTCTTCTATCTGACCTTCGATTCGCAGTATTCGTACACGCGTCTGGGTAGGGTGGACGACCCGGCCGGGTTGGCGCAAGCGCTTGGACAGGGCAGCGTCAAGGTCGGATTCTCAAGGCAATGAAGACTCAACGCAGCCCGCGGCCTGAAATTCATTAGCTGAAGTAATAAAGGCATTAAGCATTTGTCACGTAGTCGACGCCCGGCGTGTTTGACACAGTCGAACGCGGCAAAGAACAACCAAAAAAGCCCGCAGACGGCTTCGCAGCGCACGGTCAAGCACGGCCCGGCCAACACGCACCGCGATGAGCTGGCGAACTGCCACCGCATCCCATTTTGAAAGGACACCGTCCATGCCCCACGAAATCAAGAATGATCTCCCGTTCGAACTCAATGCGGACGAAGCGGCACTGCTTCGAGAGATGCCCGCACTCAACGACGTGGGTCAAGCGCGACGCACGTTCATGATGCAGACCGGCGGCGGTGGCGTCGGCCTCTTCGCCGCCAACCTGCTGGCGACCGAATCTGCGCTCGCGCAGATGCCGCCTGTGCCCGGCGCGGCCTCCGCGCCCGTCGTCGCGCAGAACGTCGTGAAGGTCAGCTTCCTGGTCAACGGCACACCGCATGCGCTGGACATCGACTCACGCGTCGTGCTGCTCGACGCGCTTCGCGAGCGCCTTGCGCTGACAGGCTCCAAGAAGGGGTGCGACCAGGGCCAGTGCGGCGCCTGCACCGTGCTGGTGGACGGACAACGCGTCCTCTCCTGCCTGACGCTGGCCGCTACGCTGCAGGGCCGGGAGGTCACGACCATCGAAGGACTGGCGAAGGGAGACCAGCTGCATCCTATGCAGGCGGCCTTCATCAAGCACGACGGCTTCCAGTGCGGCTACTGCACGTCGGGCCAGATCTGCTCCGCAGTCGGCATGCTCGGCGAAGCGCAACGCGGCCAGGTCAGCCACGTCACCGAGAACGTCGGCAAGACCACCACGCGCCTGACCCACGACGAGATCAAGGAGCGCATGAGCGGCAACATCTGCCGCTGCGGTGCCTATCCCGGCATCGTCGCGGCGATTCAGGAGGTGCATTCGGGCCGGCATGCCGCACAGACCTGGGGCTTCGCCACCGGGACGCAGTTGGCAATGACCACGACACCCGGCAAGGAGGACGGCCATGCGACCGTTTGAGTACGTGCGGGCAACGGATGCCACCTCCGCGACCGCCGCCATGTCGGCCCTGCCGCAAGCCAAATACCTCGCGGGCGGAAGCAATCTGCTGGACCTCATGAAAGAAGACGTCGAGCGCCCTACGCGCCTGGTCGACATCACCCGCCTGCCGCTGCGCGACATCCAGCGCACGCGCGCCGGCCTCTCTATCGGGGCCCTGGCCACCAACACAGAGACGGCCAACCACCCGCTGATCCGCGAGAACTACCCACTGCTCACGCAGGCGATCGTCGCGGGCGCCTCGGGTCAGTTGCGCAACATGGCCACCAACGGCGGCAACCTGTTGCAGCGCACGCGCTGCAACTACTTTTACGACACGTCCGTGCCGTGCAACAAGCGCGAGGCCGGTAGCGGCTGCGGCGCCCGCGAGGGGCTCAACAAGATCAGTGCGATCCTGGGCTGGAGCGAAGCCTGCGTCGCGACCTACCCCGGCGACATGGCCACCGCGTTGTACGCACTCGATGCCAGGGTGCGCGTGCGCGCGCCGGACGGCCGCGAGCGGCTGATCGCCATCACCGACTTCCATCGGCTGCCGGGCGACACGCCGCAGCGCGAAAACAACCTGGAGCATGGAGAGTTGATCGTCGCGATCGAGCTGCCCGTGTCCGCGGGGGACTTCGCGCGCAACGCGCACTACCTGAAGGTGCGCGACCGTGCCTCGTACGCTTTCGCGATGGTCTCCGTGGCCGCCGCGCTGGACATGGACGGCAGCAGGATCCGGCAGGCGCGCGTGGTGCTGGGCAGCGTCGCGCACAAGCCCTGGCGCAGTGCCGAGGCCGAAGCGGTGCTCGTGGGCCAGCGTGCCGATGAGGCCACATTCCAACGCGCTGCCGAGGCCGCGTTGCGCGATGCGCGTCCGCTGGCGCACAACGCCCACAAAGTGGAACTGGGTCGCCGTTCTGTGGTGCGGGCGCTGATGCGCGCTTCGCGCCTGGCGTGAAGAAGGGAAATCACATGGCACGCTATCTAGGCAAGGAAACGACCCGCGTCGACGGGCTCGCCAAGGTCACCGGCAAGGCGAAGTACACGGCAGAGTTCCAGATCCCGAATGTCAGCTACGGCTTCATCGTGCTGAGCACGGTGGCCAAGGGCCTCATCACCGCCATCGACACGCGCGAAGCCGAACTGGCGGGCGGCGTGATCCGTGTCTTCACGCATCTGAACGCGGGCAGGCTCGGTCCGGCACCCGCGGCCGGTGCAGCGCCAGCGTGGTCGTGGCCGCTGCAATCGGACCGCGTGTTTTTCAACGGCCAGCCGATCGCGCTGGTCGTGGCCGAGAGCTACGAACAGGCAAGGTATGCGGCGCGGCTCGTCAAAACGACCTACCAGACCGAGTCGCACAACACCGACTTCTCGACGGTGCTGGACCGCGCGCAGCCGGACCCCGCCACGGCAAAGGGCACGCCCCGCGGCAACCCGGTCGCCGCGATGCAGGCTGCGGCGGTTAAGGTCGAGGGGGAGTACCACATTCCGATCAACCATCACAATCCGATCGAGCCGCACGCCGCCATCGCGTTCTGGCAGGGCGATCAGCTCACGATCTTCGACAAGACGCAGGAAGTCTTCGGCGTGCAGAAGCATCTGGCAGAAAGCCTCGGTGTGCCGGCCGGGAACATCCGCGTGGTGTCTCCGTTCGTGGGGGGCGCCTTCGGCGCGTCGCTCAAGCCGAACTACTACCCATCGCTGACGGCGATGGCGGCGCGTGAACTCAAGCGCCCGGTCAAGGTGGTCTACACACGCACCCAGATGTTCACCGGACACGGTTACCGGCCGAACACCATCCAGAAGATCGCGCTGGGCGCCGAGCGCAACGGCAAGCTGACATCGATGATCCACGAGGCGTTCCACAACACCTCGTCGTTCGAGGCGTTCTCGGATTCGACCACCGGCTTCACGCGGCAGCTCTATGCCTGCCCCAACCTTCACGCGCCGTTGAAGGTCGCGGCAACGGATCTGGGCACGCCGACGTGGATGCGCGCGCCCGGCGCGGTGAGTGGCATGTTCGCGCTCGAATGCGCGATGGACGAACTGGCCTACACGCTCAAGATCGATCCAATGGAATTGCGGCTCGTCAACTACGCCGAAGTCGATCCTGAAAGCGGCAAGCCCTTCTCCAGCAAGGCGCTGCGCGAGTGCTACCGCCTGGGTGCCGAGAAGTTCGGCTGGAATAACCGCAAGGCCGAGCCACGCTCGATGCGCGACGGCCGCCTGCTGGTGGGATGGGGCATGGCCTCCAGCGTGTGGGGTGCGATGCAGATGCCCGCCAGCGCACGCGTCATCTTCCGTGCCGATGGGACCGCGAGCGTGACCAGCGCGACCAGCGACATCGGGCCGGGCACCTACACGGTGATGACCATGATCGCGGCCGAGTTCCTCGGTCTTCGGCTGGACCAGGTGCATTTCGAGCTGGGCGACACGCGGCAGCCGAAGGCGCCGGCGCAGGGCGGCTCGTGGACAACATCCAGCGTGGGTTCGGCGGTGCGAGGTGCGGCGCTCACCATCGTCGCGAAGCTGCTGGATCTTGCGAACCGGGATGCAGCGTCGCCGCTGAAGGGCGCGAACGCAGCGGACGTGGAAATGCTCGATGGCGTCTTGCGCCTCAAGAGCGATCCGTCGCGCTCGGTCGTCATCGCGGAGGTCATGCGCCACACCGGCACGAGCGAGATCGCCGAGACCTACGACTCGTCACCGTCGCCCGAGCGCGCGAAGTACGCCTCGCTCGCGCACGGCGCGCAGTTCGTCGAGGTGAAGGTCGATCCGGACCTGGGTACGGTAAAGGTCACTCGCGTCATCGAGGTCACGGCCTGCGGCAAGATCCTGAATCCGCTCGCCTCCCACAGCCAGGAGATCGGTGGCGTGGTCTGGGGCATCGGCATGGCACTGGAAGAAGCGACCGAGATCGACCACCGCTACGGCCGAATCATGAATGCCAACCTGCAGCACTACCACGTGCCGGTGAACGCCGACATCCATTCCATCGAAACCATCTTCGTCGAGGAAGAAGACACCATCGTCAATCCGCTGGGCGTGAAGGGCATGGGCGAGCTGGGCATGGTGGGGATTCCCGCCGCCATCGCCAACGCGATCTTTCATGCCACTGGCAGGCGTGTGCGCGATCTTCCGATCACACCGGAGAAACTGATTTGATGACGTCGAGCGACAGACCACCTGATGCAATTAATTCTTCTGGCTCAACGAGACAAAAGAGCGGAATGAAGCTCAACATCGTCGTTGACGGTGCTGTCGTTGCAACTGGAGAGCTTGACACCAGTCCAAGTGCAGCGGATTTCGCCTCGCTTCTTCCCATGACGCTGCATTTCCAAGACTACGAGGCAACAGAGAAGATCGCAGATCTGCCGCGCAAGCTTTCAACTGAAGGCGCCCCGATTTCGTATACGCCGTCATCGGGGGACATTTGCTTCTACGCTCCGTGGGGAAACATTGCTTTCTTTTACCAAGATGGCGCATCTTCAGACGGACTGGTACGCCTTGGGCGTCTTCAATCAGGGCTTGATCGCCTAAGCAAATGCAATCAAGACAGTTTGGTCGCGGACCTGTACTTGGTCTAAGTTGGAAAAGGCCGCTGGCAATCCGAGGGCAGCGTTTCGACGAGCGCTTCAGATTGAGCCAGTCCATTGCGACGTCATCGCGACTGGCCGTTTTCAGCGCCGAAGCTGTCGTTCGATGGGATCGTTGCCAACGACCGAGAACAGTCTAAATCTGCCATCGGCTAAAAAGGATTCAGGGTCCGTTGCTTGACGGCAATTACCCGCTTTTCTGCCGCGTGCTCGCAATAGACTATTCAACGTCACGACGTTGACGAGGCCCACAGACAGGGCCACCATGGCGCAACGTGGCTGGTGCCCGTTCAGTACCGCCCGTTGAAGCCACCCGGCCAGCCCCGGACTAGGTAACCCGACACGGCACTACAGGGCACTGCCCCGAACACCCTTCCAAGGAGACTCTCCATGGCCGATACCGACAAGGTGTTCACAGGCTCGATCCCAAAGCTCTACGACACGCTCATGGTCCCCTTGATCTTCGAGGCCTACGCCGCCGACACGGCCGAGCTGGTAGCCGGCTTCTCCCCCGGCGCGATCCTCGAAACAGCCGCCGGCAGTGGCGTGGTCACGCGGGCGCTTGCGCCCAGGCTGGCCACCGGCACGCGCTACGTGGTGACCGACCTCAACCAGCCCATGCTCGACTACGCCGCCAGCCGGCAAGCCGCCGATGGCCGCTTCAACATCGAATGGCAACAGGCCGACGCGCTCGAGCTGCCGTTCGAAGACGCCTCGTTCGATGTCGTCTGCTGCCAGTTCGGCGCGATGTTCTTCCCTGACCGCACCGCCGGCTATGCCGAGGCGCGCCGCGTGCTGAGGCCGGGCGGGCGCTTCGTCTTCAGCGTGTGGGACCGCATCGAGGAGAACGCCTTTGCCGATGAGGTCACCAAGGCCATGGCCGAGCTGTTCCCGCAAGACCCTCCGCGATTCCTGGCGCGCACGCCGCACGGCTATCACGACGTTGCGCTGATTCGCGAAGACCTGCGCCGCGCCGGCTTCGCCAGCATTCATATCGACACGCGCGAGAAGCAGAGCCGCTCGCCCTCGGCGCGCGACGTGGCCACTGCCTATTGCCAGGGAACGCCGCTGCGCAACGAGATCGAGTCGCGCGATGCCGTTTCGCTGGAGCGCGCCACGGACCATGCGGCGCAGGCCATTGCGAGTCGTCATGGAGAAGGCCCGGTGGCCGGCAAGATCCAGGCGCATGTGATCGTGGCGGCGGGGTAGTTGAGGGCGGGCTGGCCG
>NZ_JBXASW010000074.1:0-28349 GCF_058809745.1 Variovorax sp. MPBD4-3 | reverse complement strand
ACCCCAACCCTCCCCCAGCGGGGGAGGGAGAGGAACGACCATGCCTGCTCCGTCCATCCGCCATCAGCTCTTCATCGACGGCCGCTTCGTCGACGCCGAATCCGGCGAGACGCTCGCCACGCTCAACCCGCACGACAACACGCCCATCGTCGATGTCGCGCTGGCCGGCAAGGCCGACGTCGACAAGGCAGTGGCCGCCGCGAAGCGCGCCTTCCCCAAGTGGAGCCGCATGGCCGCGGCAGACCGGGGCCGCATCCTGCTGAAGCTCGCCGACCTCATCGAGGCCAACGCCGAGGAGCTCGCGCGCCTCGAATCGCTGGACACCGGCCACCCCATCCGCGATTCGCGCCGGCTCGACGTGCCGCGCACGGCCGCGTGCTTCCGCTACTTCGGCGGCATGGCCGACAAGTTCCAGGGCGAGACCATTCCGGTGGAAGAGGGCTTTCTCAACTACACGCTGCGCGAGCCCGTCGGCATCGTCGGCCAGGTCGTGCCGTGGAACTTTCCGCTGATGTTCACCAGCTGGAAGATGGCGCCCGCGCTCGCGGCCGGCAACTGCATCGTGATGAAGCCGGCTGAGATAACGCCGCTGAGTTCGCTGCGCATCGCCGAGCTGATGGCCGAGGCCGGCCTGCCGCACGGCGTGGTCAACATGCTGCCCGGGCTGGGCAGCGTGGCGGGCCAGTACATCGCCGAGCATCCCGAGATCGCGAAGATCGCCTTCACCGGCAGCACCGCCACCGGCCGGCGCATCGTGCAGGCCAGCGCGGGCAACCTGAAGAAGGTGCAACTGGAGCTCGGCGGCAAGGGACCGAACATCGTGTTCGAGGACGCGAACCTGCAGGCCGCAGTCAACGGCAGCGCGTGGGCCATCTTCCACAACCAGGGGCAGGCCTGCATTGCGGGCTCGCGGCTGATGCTGCACGAGAAGATCGCCGATGCCTTCCTCGAGCAGTTCATACCGCTGGCCAGGTCGATCCGCCTCGGCAACCCGCTCGACGAGAACACCGAGATGGGGCCGCTCACCAGCGCGCAGCACCGCGAGCGCGTGCTGAGCTATGTGGAAGTGGCGCAGGGCGAGGGCGGCGAGCTGCTCGCCGGCGGCAAGTCGCCCGGCGGCGACCTGGCGAAGGGCTGCTACGTCGAGCCGACGGTGATGCGCGCCAGGTCATACAAGGACCGCGTCGCGCAGGAAGAAGTGTTCGGGCCGTTCGTCACCGTGCTCACTTTCAAGAATGACGAAGAGGCGATGCAGATCGCCAACGGCACCGACTACGGCCTCGGCAGCGGCCTGTGGACCGGCAACCTGCAACGCGCCCACAAAGTGGCGCGCGACCTGCACGCCGGCATGGTCTGGATCAACAGCTACAAGCGCGTGAACCCCGGCTCGCCCTTCGGCGGCGTCGGCCAGAGCGGCTACGGCCGCGAGATGGGGTTCGATGCGATGCGCGAATACACGCAGGTCAAGAGCGTGTGGGTGAACGTCGACGCGCAGATACCGCCGCACTTCGCGCGCTGACTGACTGGCCCCGGCCAGGCGGCATCAAAAACACAAGAGACGGAGACAACCATGACATTCAATCGCAGACAGTTCACGCAGGCCACGGCCGCGCTGGTGGCATCGGGCGCAACGCCGCTGGTGTTCGCGGCCGACACGCTGAAGATCGGCTATGTGTCGCCGCAGACCGGGCCGCTCGCGCCTTTCGGCGAGGCCGACAAGTGGGTCATCGACCAGATGAAGACCGCCTTCAAGGACGGCATCAGCGTCGGCGGCAGGAAATACGCGGTGCAGATCGTGCTGAAGGACAGCCAGTCGAACCCCAACCGCGCGGGCGAAGTAGCGAACGACCTGATCCTGAAGGACAAGGTCGCGCTGGTGCTCACCGCCGGCACGCCTGAGACCGCCAACCCGGTGAGCGATGCGTGCGAACTCAACGAGGTGCCCTGCATCTCCAGCGTGGTGCCGTGGCAGCCGTGGTTCTTCGGCCGCAAGGGCGACCCGGCGAAGGGCTTCAACTGGACGTACCACCTGTTCTGGGGGCTCGAAGACGTCATCGCCAATTTCACCAACGGCTGGAAGACGCTGGCCACCAACAAGAAGGTGGGCGGCCTTTTCCCGAATGACGGCGACGGCAATGCCTGGGGCGACAAGGAGCTGGGCTTTCCCAAGCCGCTCGCGCAGATGGGCTTCACGCTCACCGACCCCGGCCGCTTCCAGAACGGCACGCAGGATTTCAGCGCGCAGATCGCGGCCTTCAAGAGCGCGGGCTGCGAGATCGTCACCGGCGTGGTGATCCCGCCCGATGCCAAGACCTTCCTCACGCAGGCACGGCAGCAGGGCTTCAGGCCCAAGGTCATCACGCTGGGCAAGGCGCTGCTGTTCCCCGGTGCCATCGAGGCACTCGGCGATCTGGGCGACGGCCTGTCGACCGAGGTGTGGTGGAGCCCGTCGCACCCGTTCACCTCGAGCCTCACGCAGCAGAGCGCGAAGGCGCTGGCCGATGCCTACGAGGCCGGCGTGAAGAAGCAGTGGACGCAGCCCATCGGCTTCGCGCACGCGCTGTTCGAAGTGGCGGCGAATGCACTGGGGCGCGCGAAGTCGCTGAAGGCTTCTGACGTGCGCGACGCCGTGGCCTCGACCTCGATCAACTCGGTGGTCGGCCCGGTGAAGTGGGGCGGCCAGGGGCCCTTCAAGAACGTCAGCAAGACGCCGCTGGTGCTCGGCCAGTGGGGCAAGGGCACGAAGTACAAGGTGGAGCTGACCATCGTCAACAACGAGGCGGCGACCAGCATTCCCACCGGCGGCAAGCTGCGGCTGCTCTGACATGACGCTGCTGGCACTGCATGCCGTGAGCAAGTCGTACGGCGCGCTCAAGGTCACGGACGACATCACGCTGTCGGTGGCAGAGGGCGAGACGCTGGGCATCCTCGGGCCGAACGGCGCGGGGAAGACCACGCTGTTCAACCTGATCTCGGGCGACGTGCGCGTCGATGCCGGTCGCGTGGAATACGCGGGCCGCGACGTGACGCGGCTCAAGCCGCACCAGCGCTGCCATGCGGGCATCGGGCGCAGCTACCAGGTGCCGCAGCCCTTCGGCAACATGAGCGTGTTCGAGAACCTCGTCACGGCCGCCTGCTTCGGCGGGCAGCAGGCCGAGCGCGAGGCATGGCAGACGGCACACGAGGTGCTCTCGCAGACGGGCCTGATGGCGCATGCGAACAAGCCCGCGGGCGGGCTGACGCTGCTCGACCGCAAGCGGCTGGAGCTGGCGCGTGCGCTGGCGACGCGGCCGCGCCTGCTGCTGCTCGACGAGATCGCCGGTGGATTGACGGAGCCGGAAGCCGCCGTGCTGGTGGCGGAGCTCAAGCGCATCAAGGCGCGCGGCGTGACGATGATCTGGATCGAGCACGTGGTGCATGCGCTGCTATCGCTGGCGGACCGGTTGTTCGTCATCAACTTCGGGCAGAAGCTGGCGGAGGGCGCGCCGCGCGCGGTGATGAACGACGCGGAAGTGCGGCGGGTGTACATGGGGATGGAAGCATGAGCGCGATACGTCTTCGAATTGCTCCTTCCCCTTCCGGGGGAAGGTCGGGATGGGGGCACGGCGGCGCTGGTTTCGCCGTGGCGCCTCATCGAACGCCGCTTGCCCCCACCCCTGCCCTCCCCCAGTGGGGGAGGGAGAAATGCCGAATACCTCAGCGGCGCATCAACTCAGGCGACGCCAGCAGGAAGGTATTCCACTCCTGCGGGTTCTTCGCCTGCGCCAGCGCCTCGCGCGTGTCCGCGCTCAGCCCGCCCTGCATCGCACGCACCGCGCGCGACTCGGCCAGTTGCGGGAACGCGGGTTTCTCCAGCGGCGCCTTGTCGTCCGCCCTGAACAGCACCGCGCCGTTCGCGCCGATGGCCCGCGCGATCTCGAAGCGCGTGTTCATCTGCCCGGCACTCGCCCATGCCACCTCGTTGAGCGGATAGCCGTCGGGCGTCTCGTGGCCGTACAGCGGCTCGCCCATGCGGTTGATCCAGTTGATCATCGGGTTCACGTTCAGTGCCACGCGGTCGTCGTAGGCGAGCCGCACGCCGGCGATCACGTAGTGCACCGGGTCGCGGAACTTGCGGCCCAGCGACGCAGTGAACTCGGGCGACTCGAACATCGCCTTCAGCGTGACGGCGATGTCGCCGTCGCTGCGCGTGAAGGCGGCGGCCATGCGGTCGACCAGCGCCTGCGGCGGATCGTCCGACACGAAGTACACGGCCAGCTTGCGCGAGATGAAACGCGCGGTGGCCGGCGCGCGCGCCAGGCGGTCGAGCGCCTCGTCGGCCTCGGCCAGGCCGTGGCTCTGAATCGGCTGGCCCAGCAGTGTCTTCGGCCCGTAGTCATGCCGGTTGGGGTTGAACTCGAACAGGCCCTTGCGCACATAGTCCGCGCGCACCGCGGGGCGGATGTTCGGCGGCGGCGCGTCGAGCGGTGCGCTGGTCACGCCCACGCCGGTGAGCACGCGCGCGAGTTCCTGCACGTCGCCCTGCGAATAGCCGCTGCCCACGCCCAGCGTGTGCAGCTCCATCAGCTCGCGCGCATAGTTCTCGTTGATGCGGTTGGCGGCGTTCTGCGCGTTGTCGAGGTAGCGCAGCATCGCAGGGTGATGCAGCGTGGCGCCGAGCAGGTCGCGGAACTTGCCGAGCGCGTGCGGGCGGATGGCGTTCTCTTCGTAGTCGCCGACCATCGCGCGGATGTTGTCCTTGCGCAGGTTGACGTTGAAGTGGTTCATCCAGAACCAGGTCATCTGCTCCTGCAGCTGGTTCGGGGAATAGAGCGCGCGCAGCAGGAAGCGCGTCTGCGCCTCGCGCGCCAGCTGGTTGAGCTGTTGCTGGTAGGCCTGCCGCGCGGCCTTCTTCTGGTCTTCGTCGGGCAGCGCGTCCGCCGCCTTGCGCTGCGCTTCCAGCCCGATGACGAGCTGGTCGAGCGGCGTGTGCGAGATGGCCATCGCACCGATCTGCGCCTGTGCCGCAGGCGGCAGCGGCGCGGGGCGCGGATTGAGCTGGTCGCGCATCCAAAGCGCGAGGCCGCGTTGCGCCAGGTGCGCGTCGCTGCTGGCATTGGCGCCCCAGCTCACGCGGTCGAGCCAGCGCAGGCGCGTGGCGTCATTGACCTGCGTGGAAGGCAGCGACAGCGACACCAGCGGGCGCTGGCTGCCCGGCGTGCTCGCGCAGGCCGCCAGCAGTGCCAGCACGCAGGCGCCCAGCGCCAGCGACGCGCGACGCAGCGGCACCGATCCACCAGGGGTGGCCACCACCGCCCTCACTCCCTGCGCAGGTCGTGGTGACGCACGTCGCCGATGGCGTGCTGCGCGGCGTTGAGCGCCACGTCGACATGCGCCAGGCCGCGTTGCTGGAACGGGCGCGAGCGCGGGTCGTCTTCTTCGCGCGCCACGTCGGAGCGCACCTTGCGCAGCAGGTCGATGGCCGCATGCAGGCGGCCTTCGCGCGGCAGCCATGCATCGGTGGGCTCGCGCCATTCGACGGGCTTGCCGTCGAGCCATGCGGCGTGCTGCAGGTCGCCGATGGCGGCGTGGATCTCGTCGAGCACCACCATCTCGTCGCGCGAGACCTGACCGTCCTCCGGGCGGCGGTGGTCCACCTGCCAGGCCGCGGTGCGCAGGTCGGACAACGCGTGGAGGTAGAAAGGATGCCGGCCGTATTCGTCGGCCAGTGCCGGCAGGGAAGCCGCTGCCACGAGCGTGAACGTGGCGAGTGCGGTGACTAGGCTTTTCTTCTTCATCTTCGGAGCTCCTGATGGTGACAGTGATTGGAGATGCTCTCCTCAACCACCGTGCCCCGCCCCGCGTTGACGCTCTTTACCCTCGTAACGCCGCGCAAAGCCGGCGCCTAAGAGCCAGCTAAGTCAGGCTACAGACAGGCCCGCCGGTGCAGCACCGGCAATCTGGCGCAGCGCGCGCTCGAACACTTCGACGGGCTGCCCGCCCGAAATCAGGTGCTGGTCGTTGATGATGATCGCGGGCACCGAGTGGATGCCGGCGTCGGTGTACATGCGCTCGCGTTCGCGGGTTTCCTTGGCGTACTCGTCGCTCGCCAGGATCTCGCGGGCGCGGGCCGGGTCGAGCCCGGCTTCGGTGGCGGCGCGCACCAGCACCTCGGGGTCGGAGGGGTTCTGGCTGTCGGTGAAGTAGGCCTTCAGCAGCAGCTTCTTCAGCGCCGCCTGCCTGGCCGGGCTCTCCAGCTCGGCCCAGTGCAGCAGGCGGTGGGCATTGAAGGTGTTGTACACGCGCGGACGGCCTTCGGGGCTGAACTCGAAGCCAACGGCCGCGCCGCGCTGGCGGATCATCTCGCGCGACTGCGCCTGCTGCTCGCGCGTGGAACCGTACTTCTGGTTGAGGTGCTCGAAGGTGTCCTGGCCTTCGGGCGGCATCTGCGGGTTCAGCTCGAAGGGCTGGAAGTGCAGCTCCGCGGTGACGTCCGGCGCCACCTTCCTGAGCGCCGCCTCGAGCGAACTCAGGCCAACGGCGCACCAGGGGCAGGACACATCGGAGACGAAGTCGATCTTGAGGTGCGAGGAAGAAGGTGTGGTCATGGCGCCATTCTTCACGGCGCCACAACCCTTGGCAGGCGAAAGGTCTTCAGCCTGCCCCCACCCGGCTCAGGCCCGGGCGGCGGCCTTGGACACGCGCGCGTCCTGCAGCGTCTGCTCGCGCAGGCGGTCGTATTCCTGCTTGTCGACCGGCACCGCATCGGGCTTGCCCAGGTCGTTCATGCGGATGCGGTAGGTCTCCCGTGCGCTCAGGGCGGCCAGTGCGGCCAGCACGGTCACCGCGAAGGTGATGGCGCCGACGGTGAACCACACGTTGGTCGAGCCCGGAGGCGCCACGGCGGCGAACAGTGCGGGCAGCAGCGCGGTGAAGGTGGTGCCGATGTTCTGCGAGATGGCCATGGCCGACACGCGGTTGCGGGTGCGGAACAGCTCCGGATAGAAGCTCGGGAAGGTCGCGTTGTAGCCCTGGTACACGATGCCCCACATCAGCAGCGACATGACGATGGCCAGCGGCACGTTGCGGATGCTGATGGCATACAGGTACACGAAGGACAGCAGGCCCGAGAGCAGCGCGCCGACGATGATCGGCGGGCGGCGGCCGATGCGGTCCGACAGGTTGCCCACGAACGGGATCACGATCACGGCAAGGATGTTGCCGAGCACGGGAATCCACAGGTACACGTCCTTCTGGAAGCCGATGCCGTAGGCGGCCTGCACGGCATAGGCCGCGCCGAACACCGTGGCCACCACCGGAATCACGTTCATCAGCGCCATGCACACCACGCGCAGCATGTCGGCCCAGCTGTCGGTGAAGGCCTGGACGATCGGCGCCTTGGCCACTTCGCCCTTCTTGTCGACTTCGGCGAAGGCCGGCGTCTCGTCGACCTCGCGGCGGATGATGTAGCCCGCCACGATGACCAGGAAGCTCAGCAGGAACGGAATGCGCCAGCCCCAGGAGTTGAAGGATTCTTCAGGCATGTAGTGGGCCAGCGGCAGGAACACCGCGGCCGCCAGGATCTGGCCGGCCTGCACGCCCTGCAGCGTGAAGCTCGCGAAGAAGCCTCGGCGCCCGAACGGCGCGTGCTCCAGGATCATCGAGCTGGCGCCCGAGATCTCGCCCGCCACCGCAAAACCCTGCACCAGGCGCAGCAGCACCAGCAGCACGGGAGCCAGCAGGCCGACCTGGTCGTAGGTCGGCAGCAGGCCGACGGCCACGGTCGAGAAGCCCATCAGGAACATGCAAAGCACCAGCACCTGCTTGCGACCGTGCGTGTCGCCCCAGTGGCCGAGCACGAAGGCGCCGATGGGGCGCGCGACGTAGCCCACGCCGTAGGTCGCGAGCGACGCGACGATGGCCGTCGTCGGGTCGCCCTTGGGAAAGAAGATCTGCGGAAAGATCAACGCCGCGGCCGTGGCGTAGATGAAGAAGTCGTAATACTCCAGCGCCGAGCCGATCCAGCCGCTTGCGGCGGCCTTCTTCGACTGGTGCCTGCCTTGCGGCTCATGGGCTGTGTTGCTTGCCATGTGTGTGTCTCCAGTGTTGACAAAAAAACCTAATCAATCCTGCGCCTGGGAAGCCATGCGCGCCGGTGCGTTGAGGGCACCGTAGGCGTCGTAGTTGCCCACGCGCTGTGCGACCTCGAAGAACAGTCCCCCCTCGAAACTCTCCGTATAGATGTGCAGGTAGTCGCCGGCCGCCGAGCGGTCGAACAGCACGCCCGCCGCGCGCATGCGCGCCAGCAGTTCGGGCGCGAGGTCGATGCGCGTCGCGAGGTCGTCGTAGTAGTTGTCCGAGATGGGCACGAAGCGCGTGCCGTTGGCGCGCAGCTTGGCGGCGGTGTCGAAGATGTCCGCGCAGCTCAGCGCGATGTGGTGCACCGCTCCGCCGCCGGTCACGCTCAGCGTGCGCGCGGTGCGGGTGCGCTGGCTCAGCGACACGTTGAGCACCAGGCGCAGGCTGCGGTCGGCGTTGGCGACGCCGCGGCTGCGGATGAGGCCGAAGGGGTCGGCCAGCTCCAGGCTCTCGCCCGGCTCCAGGCCGAGCACGGCACGCGTGAACAGCACCCAGGTGTCGAGCTGGTCGACCGCCAGGCCCAGCGCCACGTGGTCGATGCGCTGCAGGCCGGCGTCGGATTCGTCGGCGCCGCCGTCTTCGAGGATGAAATCGGCTTCGTACAGGCCGTTGGCGCCCAGCGCCTCGGGCACGAAGTGAATGAGGTTGCCGCCGGGCGCGACGACCGCCGGCACGCGCAGCTCGTTCGGGCCGACCGGGCTGTCGTGCCGCTGCGAGCGCATGGCGGTGGCCCGGCCCACTGCCGCGAGCGGATCGGCGCAGCGCACGCCCAGCGCGCAGACCGAAGTGCCGTGCGCGTCGAAGCGGCTGCGCGCGAAGGAATCGGGCTGGGCATTGACGATCAGGTTGACCTCGCCCTGGCGGTATAGCGTGACGGCCTTCGAACGGTGCCTGCCCACGCGGCGGAAACCCAGCTGCTTCACCAGCGCGGCCAGCGTGAGGGCCGAGGCCTCGTCGGCCGCGAACTCGATGAACGACAGGCCCGACAGCGCCGGCACCGGCGGCGGATTGAACAGCTCCACGCGCTGCGGCTGCACCGGCGTGCCGGCCATGCGCTGGCGTGCTTCGCTCTCAAGGTACAGCAGCGAGCGCATTGCGTCCACCGCGGTGCGGCGGTTGGGCGTCTCGCGGAAGATGTCGTTGAAGATCTCCAGCGACAGCGGCCCGGTGTAGCCGGCGCGCAGCACCTGCGTGAAGAAGCCGACCACGTCGAAGTCGCCCTGCCCCGGGAACGACCGGTGGTGGCGCGCCCACTGGAGCACGTCCATCGACAGCAGCGGCGCGTCAGCCATCTGCAGGAAGAAGATTTTTTCGCCGGGGATGTCGGCGATGCCGGCCGGATCGTCCTTCAGCGACAGCGTGTGGAAGCTGTCGAGGATCAGGCCCAGGTGCGCGTGGTTCGCCTGCATGACGATGTTCCAGGCCTGGCCGTACAGCGATGTGTGCCGGCCCCAGGCCAGCGCCTCGAAGCCCACGCGCAGGTTGCGGCGCGCGGCGCGCTCGGCCAGTTCATGCAGTTGGGCCGCGGCCAGCGCGGGGTCGTTCACAGCCAGCGGCGAAGTGTTGGAGCAGCACAGCACCAGCGGCGCGCCCATGGCTTCCATCAGGTCGAACTTGCGCTCGGCGCGCTCCAGGCTGCGGCGGAACTGCGGCTCCGGCATGCCTTCGAAGTCGCGAAACGGCTGGTACAGGTCGATCGACAGTCCCAGGTCGGACGTGATGCTGCGCAGCTCGGCGGCGGTGCCCTTGAAGTTGATGAAGTCGGCCTCGAACAGCTCGATGCCGTCGAAACCCGCGGCTGCGACGGCTTCGAGCTTCTGGCGGAGCGTGCCGCTGAGCGAGACGGTGGCAATGGAGCGATGCATGGGGGTGGACTTTAGAAACACCCGGCCCCCACCACAATCTATTCAGCGGCCTTCTGATCGATCATCGATCACATGCGTCCATTATTCGCACGAAATACGGGATACACCTAGGCCGCCGGTGTAGCGCCCAGCCCTCAAAGACTGCGCCAGAAATCGATCAGCAGTTGCGTGAACTCCACCGGGCGCTCCACGGCGCTGACGTGCGCGGCGTCGACGGTGGCCAGCTGCGCATGCGGAATCGCGCCGGCAATGGCCTGCGACATGGCCATGGGCGTGGCCTCGTCGCGCAGCCCGCCGATCACCAGCGTGGGCACGGCGATGCGGTGGTTGCTCTCGCGGAAGTCGATGGCGGCCACGGCGTTGCAGCTCGCGATGTAGGCCTGCGCGTCGGTGCGCACGAGCACGTCGTGCAGCGCCTTGGCGGCGGCCGCGCCCTCCGGCGTGGTCACGAAGTCGGGCGTGAGCCAGCGCGACACCGCGCCGGGCGCGATGGCGGCCACGCCCTGGGCATTGACCGTCTCGGCGCGCGCGCGCCACGGGGCCTGGTCGGGGTAGTGCGCGGACGAATTGGCGATCACCACGGTCTTCAGCAGCTCGGGGTGGCGCACGGCCAGCGCCTGCGCGGTCATGCCGCCCATCGACAGGCCGACGAAATGCACCGGCTCGCCGCCGGCCTCGCGCCGGATGAGCTCGGCGGCGTCTTCCGCCAGCGTCTCGATGCGCAAGGGGCCCGGCACCACTTCGGAGGCACCGTGGTTGCGGTGGTCGTAGCGGATCACGGTGTGGGCCCGCGCGAGCTGCGCGGCCACGCCGTCCCACATGGTCAGGTCGCAACCGAGCGCATGGCTGAGCACGACGATCGGGCCGTCGCCTTCGCGAACGACATTCAAACGGGTCATGGTGTGGTTTCCTTTGTCGGATGTTGAAGACGTGGCAGCCAGAAGAATGCGATGGCCATCAGCGAAACGCCGGCCAGCAGCATGGGCACGACCATCGGCCAGGCGCCGTAGGTGTAGTCGGTATCGACGAAGCGCGCCGCCAGCTGCCCCACGCAGAACGCGACCATCATCATGCCGAAGCCGGACCACGACACGGCCCGGCCCGCCAGGTGCGGCAGGTCGCCCACCGCGCCCGCCTGCCCGCAGGGCTGGTGGATTCCGTGGCCGAGGCAGTACACCGCGTGGCCCGCCAGCAGCGGCACCGCGCTTAACGGCAGCAGCCAGCAGCCGAGCGCCTGGATCATCGCGCCCGTGATGCTGAGCGAGGCGCCCAGCCGCACGGTGCGCACCGGCCCGTAGCGCCGCAGCAGCGTGCGGCACATGGTGGTGCTGAAGATGTAGACCAGCGAGCCGCCGGCCGGGATCCAGCCGTACCACGCGGGCGACCAGCCGAGGTAGCCGATGTAGACCATCGGCGACAGCAGCAGGAAGCAGAAGAGGCCGCCGTAGGTCGACGCGGCCACCGAGGCCCAGGCGCGGAAAGAGCGGCTCGCGAACACGGTGCGGGTGCTGCCGCGCGGCGCGGAGAGGCCGTCCTCGCTCATCGGTTTGCGCGTTTCGGCGAACGAATGCCAGCACATCGCGAACAGCACCGAGGCATAGACCGCCATCGCCACCATCACCCAGCGCCAGCCCGCGCCCTGCACCAGCCATGCGCCGAGCAGCGGCGCCAGCAGCCCCACCACGCCCAGCCCGGTGAGGCCGCGCGCCATCACGTGCGGCCCCTCGTGCGCCGGGTACAGGTCGCGCACCGCGGCACGCGAGCAAACCAGGATCGCGGCCATCGAGAAGCCCTGCAGCGCACGCCAGCCCGCGAGCAGCGCCACGCTGTCCGCAAACGCCCCGCCCAGCGCTGCAAGCACATAGCAGCCGAGCCCGGTCAGCAGCACCGGCCGCCGGCCGAAGCGGTCTGCCAGCGGGCCGCACAGCAATTGCGCAAAGCCGAAAGCCAGCACGAACAGCGTGAGGCTGGTGCTGGCGGAGCCGAGCTCCTTGGCGATGGCGGGGAGCGCCGGCAGGTAGCTGTCGGTGGCCACGGGCTGCGCCGCCAGCAGCAGCGGCAGCAACAGCGCGAAGCTGACGTCGAAGCGGCCCTTGCGGGCGACCGGCTGGCTCACTGCGCGGCGGTCGCCGGCGTCGCGGGCAGCAGGCCCTTCTCGCGCAGGATGCCGGTCGCGATGCCGAAGGCGTGGTTGGCCACCGGCACGCCGCAGTAGATGGCGGCCATCATGATCACTTCCTTGATGTCTTCGGGCGTGAGGCGCGACTCGGGCGGGCCGTCGAGCGCGGCGCGCACGTGCATGGCGAATTCCTCATACGCGTGGATGCCCAGCATCATCGACAGCACCATATAGCGGCGCGTCTTGTCGCCCAGCGCGGGGCGGCCCCAGATGTCGTTCCACGCATGGCGCGTGATGAGTTCCTGGAACTCGGCGTTGAAGCCGTTGCGGTTGGCGAGCGACTTGTCGACCCATGCGTCGCCGAGCACGCGGCGGCGGTTGACGAGGCCGGCTTCGTAGACGCCGGGTTCCACGGGCGGGTTTTCGGGGGCGGTCATTGGGCGAGTTCCTTGTCTGTGAGCCGGGCCTGCATCGCCTTCACTTCGGCGAGGGCGGTCTGTCCGGCGTTGATGGCGAGCGCGGGGTCGAACCATTCGTCGGCCGCGTCGCGCGGGAGTTCGGCGCGCAGCCGGTCGATGTTGGCGCGCATGCGCGCGGCGTCGACCTGCAGGCCCGGCAGCGCACCGGCCATGGCGCGCACGCTGCCGTGCGCCGACATCAGCAGTTGCGGCCATTCGGCCAGCTCGGCCTGCCAGGCGCCGAGCGCGCGTTCGTGCTGTTGCGGCATGGCGCCGAGCAAGGCGGCCACGCGCTGCGGCGCGCGATGGGCGGCGGCAATGGCCACCATCGACGCCACCGGGTTGCGCTTGTGCGGCATGGCCGACGAGCCGCCCCGGCCGGGTTCGCTGGGCTCGGAGACTTCGGCCACTTCGTACTGGCCCAGCAGCGCGATGTCGACCGCGATCTTGCCGAGGCTGCCCGTCATGAGGCCCAGCTCGCAGCCCAGCGCCACCCATTCGTCGCGCTGCGTGTGCCACGTCGCGCCGGGGTCGCCCAGGCCCAGTTCCTTGGCCATGCGCTGGCGCACGGCCGCGCCCTGCCCCTTCATCTGCGCGAGCGTGCCGACGGCGCCGCCGAGCTGCAACTGCAGCGCGTGCTTCGCGGCCTCGCGCAGGCGCAGGCGGCTGCGCACCAGCGGCGCGGCCCAGCCGGCGCACTTGAAGCCGAAGCTGGTGACCGAAGCCGGCTGCATCAGCGTGCGCGCAAGCATGGGGGTTTCCGCATGCTCCGTGGCCAGGCGCAGCAGGGCATCGGCCGCCTTGGCCAGGTCGGCTTCGACCAGCGCTACCGCCTCGCGCGTGACCAGCGCCATCGCGCTGTCGATCACGTCCTGGCTGGTGCTGCCGAAATGCACATAAGGCGCGGCCTCGGCGTTGAAAAGGCTCACGGCCTCGCGCAGCGCCTTGACCAGCGGAATGGCGACGCTGCCCGCGCGCCCGCTCTCGCGCACGATCTTGGCAACGTCGAACAGCTCGACCTTGCAGCTGCTCACGATGGAGTGCGCGGCGCTCTCGGGAATCAGCCCCTCGGCGGCCTGGGCGCGCGCCAGCGCGGCCTCGAAGCGCAGCATCGCGTCGACGAACGCGCGGTCGCTGAACGCGCCCAGCGTTTCGGATGTGGAGAGAAAGCCTTCGAAAATGCTCATGCGGTGACTCAGCCTTTCAATATTTCAGTTGGGCCACGGCACGCAATTCTTCTGGGGACGCCGTACCAAAGCCGAAGAACTCCAGGTACGCCGGAATCATCTCGAACAGCATGTCGGTGCCGACCTGCACCTGGCAGCCCTTGGCCTTCGCGGCCTCGAGCAGCGGCGTGTATTCGGTCTTCATGACGACCTCGCCGACGAAGGTCGAAGGATCGATGCGGTCCACATCGAAAGGCAGCGGGTCGCCCTCCTTCATGCCCAGCGGCGTGGCGTTGACGACCACGTCGTAGCCGGCCGGGTCTTTCGAGCCCGTGCTCACCTTCATCTGCGGATAGTGTTCGCGCAGCCGCGCGGCCAGCGCACCGGCCGAGGCTTCGCTCATGTCGAACAGCATCAGCTCGGCGGCGCCTGCCGCGGCAATCGACGCCGCAATGGCCGAACCCACGCCGCCCGTGCCCGACACCAGCACCCGCGTGCCCTTGAAGAGCCGACCCTTGCGCTCCACGCCGCGCACGAAGCCGGCGCCGTCGAACTGGTCGCCCAGCAGCGTGCCGTCGGGCCGCTTGAGGATCGCGTTGCAGGCGCCGGCGACGCGCGCCGTGGGTGTCACCTCGTCCACCAGCGCCATCGTCGTGACCTTGTGCGGCATCGTCACCAGCGCGCCGCGCAGGTTGCTGAACTTGAAGATCTGCGGCAGCGAGGCCGCGTAGTCCTCGGGCTTCACGCCCATCGGCACCACCACCGCGTCGATGCCCTGCTTGTCGAACCAGGGGTTGTAGATCATCGGTGCCTTGAAGGCTTCGGTCGGAAAACCCAGGTGGGCGATGAGCGTTGTCTTGCCGGAAATCATGTCGAGTCTCTTGAATGGAAAAGGCGTGGCTCAGGCCACGCTGGGTGAGTGATAGCGCAGGGGCTTGGCGATTTCGCCGTGCATGGCTGGCGGGTAGATGATTTCGCGCAGGAAGTCGGCGTCGGCGCGCAGCGCGTCGGCCGCTTCGGCGTGGCCGAAGTAGCGCAGGTAGTGCGGCATCTGCTGGATCAGCATCTCGAAGCCGGCCTGCGCATTGAGCCCGCGCGCGCGGGCCGCGCGCACCAGCGGCGTGGGCTGGTTGCGCAACAGGATGTCGAACAGCGCGGCGTGGCTGTCCATGCGCGCCACGTCCACGGGCAGTGCGTCGTCCTCGACCAGCCCGAGCGGCGTGGCGTTGATGACAAGGTCGTAGCCTTCGGGGGCGTTGCTGTCGACGGCCACCACGGTGGCGTCGAAGAAGGCGTCGAGCTTGGCGGCCACGCCCGCGGCCTTGCCGGCGGCACGGTCGAAGAACGAAATGTGCGCGGCGCCGTTCACCACGCCGCCCTCGGCCAGCGCCACGCCGATGGCCGCCGCGCTCACGCCCGCGCCGAGGATCAGCACGCGCTTGCCGCGAAAGGGAATGTTGCAGTGGTCGAGCGCGCCGATCAGGCCTTCGCCGTCGAACAGGTCGCCCTCGAGCTGGTCGCCCTCGGTGCGGCGCACCACGTTCACCGAACCCGCCACGCGCCCGAAGAGCCCGCAGCCGTCGAGCAGGTCGACCACCAGCGGCTTGTGCGGCGGCGCGATCACCATGCCGCGCAGGTTGCGCGCCAGGAAGGCCGACTTGAAGAACACCGCGAAGTCGCGCACCGGCACCTGCATGGGCAGCAGCACCGCGTCGATGCCGAAGCGCTCGAAGGCCGCATTGAACATGCGCGGCAGCCGCACGTTGCGAACCGGGTCGCCCGGAATCAGGTACGCCTGGGTGCTGCCGCTGATGGAATGGCTCATGTGCTTGCTTCCGTTCGTCAATCGCTCTTTTCGAGGCCGGATGGCGAGCTTTATAGTCGCTTCAGCCCAATCATGCAGGGCTGCATACCTCAAAGCGTTCGATAATCGAACTGTAAAAATCGTTAATCGTTCAAATCGAGGGTTTTTACCTGCACTGAATACCAACGCCAACCGCATCGCCGCAGGCACACTTCCGCCCATGAGCAAGGACGACTCGACACCTCCCGCAGGCCTGGACAAGCGCGACTGGATTGCCGGCCTGGAGCGCGGCGTGAGCATCATCGAGGCCTTCGACGATGCCAACCCGCGCCTCACCGCCAGCCAGGCGGGCCAGCGCACGAACATGACCCGCACCGCCGCGCGGCGCTACCTGCTCACCCTGCAGCACATGGGCTACGTGGCGAGCGACGGCAAGCTGTTCTGGCTCACGCCGCGGGTGCTGCGGCTGGGCCGCTCGTACCTGGAATCGGCCCGGCTGCCGCGCGTGGTTCAGCCTTTTCTGCAGCGCGTGGCCGCCGGCACCAACGAGATCGCCTACCTCAGCGTGATGGACGGCGACGAGGTCGTCTACATCGCGCGCAACGGCCCGAACCGCAGCATGAGCACCGGCTACGTGCTGGGCGCGCGCGTGCCGGCACAGGTCACGGCCTCGGGCATGCTGATGCTGGCGCTGCGCAGCGACGCCGAGCTGAACGAGTGGCTGGCGACCAAACAGCTGACGGTTTTCACCTCGCACACCATCGCGAGCATGGAGCGCATGAAGCTGGAGCTGGCTCGCATCCGGGCGCAGGGCTGGGCGCTGTCGGAACAGCAGCTCGACCTGAACTCGCGCGGCATCGCGGCGCCCCTGCGCGACCGCCACGGCACGCTGGTGGGCGCGCTGAACATCACGATGCCGATGGGGCACGAGAGCTCGGAAGACGCGGTGGCGCGGGTGCTGCCCGTGCTGCGGGAGACGGCGCAGGCGATGCGCAACCTGATCTGAGGATCGCCGTGGACGCCGATGCACCGCACGCCCCCGACCGGGCAACGCCGCCGGACTGGGCTTCGCAGTCGGAGCCCGTGGAAGGCGTGCTCATCGACATCGCTTTCATCGTGGAGGCCTCGTTCTACTACGGCCCCTCGTCGAACATCTAGCGCGAGCAATGGCAGGACATGCGCGAGCCGCTTTACCAGCCGGCCATACCGGGTGCGGCACAGGGCTTCGTGCTGTCGGCCGACTGCGTCGGCCATGAGGAAGAGCTCTGCCGCCACTACCGCGACCTGCTCGCCAAAGCCGCGCACCACGGCAAGGACCTGGCAGACAGCCCCAGTTTCTGGAACAGGCCGGTCGTCCATGCACCAGGCCGCTTTCTGCTGAGCTTTCCGTGGCACGACCGCTTCAGCGAGGGGCGGGCCTTCATCGAATCGTTGGCGGCAGGTACGCCGGGCAAAGTGTTCTCCGACTACGAGCAAGGCTGGTACTTCGACCTGCGGCTGCACGACGGCATGCTGTACCTGCGCGACGACGACCCGGACGAGGGCAAGACCTTCCACAACCTGCGCTTTGCATACGCGCCTGTGCGCGCGCAGGTGGAACCCGTGCTTGCGCGCGTGGAGCGCCTGATCGCCAGGCTCGCGGGCGAATTCGGCCGGGACTACTGGACGGGCGGCGACTGACAGCATTCCGACAGCATCCGCCGGGCAGGATGCGCGCTTTCAATACCAAAGCGCTGGAGACACAAGCCCATGTCCGACCTGTTCCCGAACCACACATACCTGAGCCGCCGCCACTGGCTGCAGGCCGGCGGCGCCCTCGGCCTGGGCGGCCTGCTGCCCTCGCTGGCCTCGGCGCAGGACGCCTGGCCCAGCAAGTCGATCCGCTTCGTCGTGCCCTTCGCGCCCGGCGGCAGCTCGGAAATCGTCGCGCGCTCCACCGCCGCCGAGCTTTCGCGCACGCTGGGCCAGAGCGTGTTCGTCGACAACAAACCCGGCGCGGCCGGCAACATCGCAATGAGCGAGGTGGCGCGCAGCACCGACCAGCACACGATCATCCTGGGCCACATCGGCACGCTGGCGGTCAACCCGTACATCTTCGCCAAGCTGCCCTACGACGCGAACAAGGACTTCAAGCCCGTGAGCCTGCTGGCCAAGGTGCCCAGCCTGTACGTGGTGCACCCGGACGTGCCGGCCAAGAACCTCAAGGAGTTCATCGCGTACGCCAAGTCGAAGCCGGGCAAGCTCAGCTACGGCTCGGCCGGCAACGGCAGCGCGGGGCACCTGGCCTTCGAGTACCTGAAGATGACGGCCGACGTGTTCATGCTGCATGTGCCCTACCGCGGCACCGGGCCGATGGTGACGGACCTGCTCTCCGGCCGGCTCGACGCGTCGGCCATTGGCGCGGCGGCGATCATTCCGTTCATCAAGGCAGGCAAGGTGCGCTGCATCGCGACCGGCTCGGCCAAGCGCCTGGCGCAGCTGCCCGACGTGCCGACCGTGGCCGAGCAAGGCTTCCCCGGCTTCGAGATGACGCAGTGGTACGGCATGCTGGCGCCCGCCAACATCACGCCCGCGCAGATGGCCAAGCTCTCGGCCGAGACGATGAAGGCGGTGAAGTCGCCCGACTCGATGCAGCGGCTGACGGCCGATGCGGCCGAAGCCGTGGGCGGCACGCCGGAGCAGTTCGCCCAGTTCATTGCAGCGGAGCAGGCCCGCTGGCAAAAGGTGATCGCAAGGGCAAACATCAAGCCGGATTGATTGGCAAACCCCCAGGCTTCGCGCACTTCGTGTCGCTGCGCCATCCCCCTTGCAGGGGGCAACACCTGCGGCCCGGCAAAGCCGGTTCCACGGTGTTTCCCGAAAATATCCGGCCCTACTAGGATCGGCTGATGCGCATTCTTCTCGCCGAAGACGAACACACCCTGGGCACCTGGCTCTGCAAGGCGCTGGAGCACGCGGGCATCCAGGTCGAATGGGTGGACGACGGGCGTCTGGCCGATCGGGCGCTGCAGCAGCGCGACCACGATGCGCTGGTGCTCGACCTGGGCCTGCCCGGGCTCGACGGGCACACGGTGCTGCAACGCCTGCGTGAGCGCGACCAGCGCCTGCCCGCGCTGATCCTGACGGCGCGCGACTCGCTGAACGAGCGCGTGGCCTCGCTCAACGCGGGCGCGGACGATTTCCTCGCCAAGCCCTTCGCGCTGGCCGAACTCGAGGCGCGGCTGCATGCGCTGGTGCGCCGCGCGCGCGGCGTGGAGCATCCGCGGCTGGCCTGCGGGCCGCTGGTGTACGACGGCGCGCGCCGGCACTTCACGCTGAACGGCGAGGCGCTCGCGCTGTCGCCGCGCGAACTGGCGGTGCTGCGCGTGCTGGTGCAGCGCAGCGGCGAGCCGCTGTCGAAGCAGCAGATCCTGGAGCGCGTGTTCTCCGACGACGAGGAGGTGCATCCCGAAGCGGTGGAAGTCTTCGTCTACCGGCTGCGCAAGCGGCTGGACGGTAGCGGCGTGCGCATCGTCACCCTGCGCGGGCTGGGCTATGTGCTGGAAGCAGACTAGGTGGGCATGCCGTCGTTGCGGCTGAATGCACGCCTGCGGCGCGCCAGCCTGTGGCAGCGCCTTGCGCTGCTGCTGTTTCCCGCGCTGCTGGTCGTGACCGGGCTGGAGCTGTGGATGACGCGGCACGACGCGCTGGCCGCCGCCAACGCGGCCTACGATCGATCGCTGCTGGGTGCGCTCAAGTCCATCGACGCCAACATCTCGACCGCGTCGGGCGGCCTTTCGGTCGAGCTGCCGTACACGATGCTCGAGTTCTTCGAGCTCACGGCGAGCGGCCAGGTTTTCTTCAGGGTGTCGACCTCCGACGGGCTGGTCGAGTTGGGAAGCGCCGACCTGCCCGCGCCGCCGGTCGCGCTGAAGATGGGCACGCCGGTCTTCTACGACGCCACCTACTTCGGCGAAGCAGTGCGGCTGGCCGCTTACCGCCGCGACCTCGACCGCGCGCCGGCCGGCAGCACGGGCCGCAGCGTGCTGGTGCAGGTGGGAGAAAGCACGCGCTCGCGGCAGGCGTTCACCGCGCGCCTGGTGCGCAGCGCGGCGCTGCGCGACGGCCTGGTGCTGGCCATGCTGCTGTGCGGCACCGCCGTGGCGCTGGCCGCGGCGCTGCGCCCGCTGTCGCGGCTGGCGCGCGAAGTGCAGGCGCGCACGCCCGACGACCTCACGCGCATCGCCGAGGCCGACCTGCCCGCCGAGGTGCGCCCACTGGTCGCCGCGGTCAACCAGCAGATGTCGCGCACGCAAGACCTGGTGACGCAGCAGCGCCAGTTCCTCGACGACGCGTCGCACCAGTTGCGCACCCACCTCACCACGCTGCAGATGCAGGCCGACTACGCCCGGCGCGAGCAGGACCCGGCGCAGATCCAGCTCGCGCTCGACGCGCTGGCCACCGAGATCGGCCGCGCGACGCGCAGCGCGCAGCAGTTGCTGGCGCTCGGGCGCAGCGACACGGTGTCGGTCGAGCCGGCCGGCTTCGACGTGGCGGCGCTGCTGCGCGAGGTGGCGGTCGACCTGCTGCCGCTGGCGCGCGCCAAGCGCATCGACCTGGGCATTCACTCGCCCACGCCGGAGTTCATCGCCGTCGCCGACCGCGGGCTGATGCGCGAGGCGCTGAGCAACCTCGTGACCAATGCCATCGCCTACACGCCTGCAGAGGGCACGATCACGCTGTTCGCGGCCGGCGACGCGGCGGGGTGGAGCCTCAACGTCGAGGACGACGGGCCCGGCTTGAACGAAGAAGAGCGCGCCGCGCTGGGCCAGCGCTTTCGCCGTGGCGCGCGCGCCGGCAAGGGCGGCTTCGGGCTCGGCCTGGCCATTGCGCGCTCCATCGCGCAGCGGCACCATGGCGAGCTGCGGCTGGAGGCACGCGAGACCGGGCCGGGCCTGCATGCGATCATCTGGTGGCCTCGTCCGGCGGCGCACTGACCAGCCGGCACCACACCATGCCCGCGCCCCTTCACGCCAACCGCCGCCACGCCCTGCGCGCGCTGTCCGCGCTGCTGTTGCCCGCGAGCCTGCGCGCGGCGGCGGCCGATGACCCCTCCCTCGAAGCCGCCGACTGCGTGATCCCCGCCAAGGCCGGCGGCGGCTTCGCGCTGACCTGCGCGCTCTCACGCGACGCGCTGCAGGCCGTGCGCCCCGCGCGCCCGCCACTGTCCCAGCGCTATCTGCCGGGCGGCATCGGCGCCGTCGCGTTCGACCGCATCGCCACCGGCAAGCTCGGCGGGCCCGGCACGCTGGTCGCGTTCTCGAGCGGCTCGCTGCTCAACCTGGCACAGGGCCGCTTCGGTCCGCATCCGCCTTCGGCCGTGCGCTGGATCGCCACGCTCGGCACCGACTACGGCGTGATCGCCGTTCACCGCGACTCGCCCTACAAGCGCCTGCAGGACCTGATCGCCGCGCTGCGCCAAGACCCGTCGCGCATCGCCTTCGGCGCGGGCGGCACGGTCGGCAGCCAGGACTGGGTGAAGGCGGCGCTGCTGGTGCGCGCCGCGGGGCGCGACCACAAGGCGATGCGCTTCGTGTCCTTCGAGGGCGGTGGCGACGCGCTGGGTGCGCTGCAGGGCAAGCATGTCGACGCCTTCCCCGGCGATGCGGCAGAGGCGCTGCAGGCCATTGCGGGCGGTGCGGCCGTTCGGCTGCTCGCGGTGCTGTCGGAAGAACGGCTCGGCGGCGCCCTCACCGGCGTGCCGACCGCGCGCGAGCAAGGCGTCGAGCTGGTCTGGCCGACGGTGCGCGGCCTGTACCTGAGCGCTGACGTGCCCGAGGCCGCCGTGCGCGCCTGGACCGCCGCCTTCCGCGAGGCAAGCGCCGCGCCGGGCTTTGCCGCGTTGCGCGAGCGGCATGGGCTGTATCCCTTCGCGCTCACCGGCGCCGCGCTGGACGACTACGTGCAAGCGCAGATCGCCGCCTACCGCAAACTGGCGGACGGACTCGGCCTGCGCCGCTGGCCGTCGTGAACACGGGCAAGATGGCGGCATGACCGAAGACGCCATAACTGACTACCTGATCGACATGCTGGCCGGCGGCCACTTCCAGATCGCCGACGACAACACCTTCTTCTTCCACGACGGGGACAACAAGTTTCCCTTTGCCACGATCGTGACCAAGGACAGCGAGTTCGACGGCAGCTCGAAGCTCGACCGCCCCGGCGTGTTCCGCCTGAACGTCGGCGTGGGCAAGGAGAGCTTCCGCGCGCTCTTCGGCGAAACACCGCCAGCCATCGACCCGGCCGCGCCGGACACGCTGATGCCGCACCCCGTGTACGCAAAGATGCACTGGGTGAGCGTGATCTCCCCCAGCGCAAAGACCTTCGAGAAAGTGAAGCCGCTGCTCGCCGAGGCGCTGGCCCTGGCAAGAGCGCGCAAGGCGGGCTAGGCCGCTTTCAGGAACACGTCATGGTCCGGCGCGAAGTTGGCGTGCAGCGGCAACATCGCGCCGCCCAGCGCACAGGCTTGCGCACCTGCCCTGCCCCCGTGCAGCCGCGGGCGCCACAGGCCTTCCCAGTTGCAGCGGTCCAGCGCGGCACGCGTGCGCTCCAGCAGGGCCTGCAGCAGCAGGCGTGACATCGACCCGTCCATCACCACATCGGCCAGGTCGAGCATGGCGGCGCCATTCACGATGGCGTGCGCGAGCGCCTGCGATGCGTTGTCCAGCCAGGCCTGGGTGGCGGCTGCGAAAGGCGCCTGCAACGCGCGGTCGTCATAGGCGGCCATCGCGTCCAGGCCCTCGCCCGCCAGGCGCTGCTCCAGCTCCCAAAGCGAGGCCTGCGCCACGAGCTGCGCCGGCAGGCCACTGCCGCCGGGCGGCTGCATGGGCAGCGACGCCAGTGCGCCCGCATTGCCGTGCGCACCCGTGTGCAGGTGCGAGTTGATGACAAGCCCGCCGCCCACGAAGGTGTCGACGAAGATGTACAGAAAGCTCTTCAGGTCATGCCCGCGCCCACCCACCAGCTCCGCCACGCAGGCAGCCACGGTGTCGCGCGCAAAGCTCACCGGCACGTCGGTGCGCGCACGCACCTCGGCCGCCAGGTCCATCTGGTTCCACAGGTCGGCCTGCGCCTTCGAAAGGCCCAGCGTGCGGTGCCAGCCGCCAAGCTGGAACGGCGCGGCCAGCCCCACGCCCACGTTGCGCACGGCCAGCGGCCCCAGGCCGTCGCGCAGACGGTGGATGTGCTGCGCAATCGCGGGCAGCAGCTCGTCGACGTCGGGAAAGTCGTAGTGCACGAGGTGTCGTTCGCGCACTTGCGTGGTGAAGTCGATCAGCAGCCACTCGGCGCCGCGCCGGCCGACCTTGATGCCGATGGAGAAAGCGCCGTCGGGGTTCAGCGCCAGCGGCACCGAAGGCTGGCCGATCCGTCCGCGCACGCGGTTCTGCTTGACGATGAGCCCGTCTTCTTCCAGCCGCGCGGTGATGAGCCCGATGGTCTGCGCGCTCAGCCCCGTGAGCCGCGCAAGGTCGGCCTTGGGCAGGCTCGCATGGACGCGCAGCGCCTGCAGCACCGTGCGTTCGTTGAACTGGCGCATGCCGACCTGGTTGGAGCCGCGCAGCCGCAGCAGGTCGGGCATGTGCGCGGCAGTGTCCGCATCAGGCATGCGCCTCCGCTGGCAACTGGTCGGCGGTCATGGCGCCGGTCATCACGGCGACGGTGTCGCTCATGCTGATCTTCTTCGGGTCGAGCACGGCCGCGCGCTTGCCCAGCCGCGCCACGTGGATGCGGTCGGCCACCTCGAACACGTGCGGCATGTTGTGGCTGATGAGCACCACGGGCAGGCCCCGGTCGCGCACGCGGCGGATCAGCTCCAGCACCATGTTGCCCTCCTTCACGCCGAGCGCGGCGGTGGGCTCGTCCATGATGACCACGTGCCGCGCGAAGGCCGCGCTGCGCGCCACCGCCACGCACTGGCGCTGGCCGCCCGAGAGCGTTTCGACCGCCTGCGTCATCGACTGGATGCCGACCTTGAGGTCGGCCATGCGCGCCGTGCTCTCGCTGAGCATCTTCTTCTTGTCGAGCATGCGCAGCACGTTGCCCATGAAGCCGGGCCGGCGCAGCTCGCGGCCGAGGAACAGGTTCTCGTAGATGGTCATGGCCGGCGCCACGGCCAGGTCTTGATAGACCGTCTCGATGCCGGCGCGGCGTGCGTCCAGCGGATTGCGGAAGTTCACCGGCTTGCCGTCGAGCAGGATCTGCCCTTCGTCGGGCACCACCGCGCCCGACAGCGCCTTGATGAGCGACGACTTGCCCGCGCCGTTGTCGCCGATCACCGCAAGGATTTCTCCTTCGCGCAGCTCGAAGTCGACACCGTCGAGCGCCGTGACCTGGCCGTAGCGCTTTACCAGGCCCTTGGCCTGCATCACGATCTTGGGATTGGTGACGGTGTTCATCAGCGGGCTCCCCGGCGCGAGAGTTGGTCGGCAGCCACCGCCAAGATCACCAGCACGCCCGTCACCAGCACCTGGTAGATCGACGACACGCCCATTAGCGTGAGGCCGTTGCGGAACACGCCGACGATCAGCACGCCGATCAGCGAACCCAGCACGATGCCGCGCCCGCCGAACAGGCTGGTGCCGCCGAGCACCACCGCCGTGATGGCGTCGAGGTTCTCGGTCTGGCCCGCGTTCGGGTCACCCACGCCGGTGCGCGCCACCGACAGCAGCGATGCGATGCCGTAAAGCACGCCCGCCGCCACGTACACGCCCAGCAGCACGCGCTGCGTCGGAATGCCGACCAGCCGCGTGGCCTCCGCGTTGTTGCCCACCGCATAGATGTGCCGCCCTGCCGCCGTCTCGCGCAGCACGAACCAGGCAAGCGCATAGAGCGCCACCATCAGCACCGAGCCCCACGCGACCTCTGCATTGCCGATGTTGAAGGTGGTGCCCAGGCCGGTGAGGCCGCCGGGCAGGTCGGTGATGGTCTGCGACGACGAATACAGCTGCGTGATCGCGAAGGCGATGTTCAGCGTGCCCAGCGTCACGATGAAAGGCGGCAGCTTGATGCGCGTTACCAGCAGGCCGTTGAGCAGGCCGAACAGCGTCGTCACGCCGATGCCGCACAGGATGGCCAGCGGCGCCGGCATGCCCAGTTCGGTGGCGAACTTGCTCATGATGATCCCGCCCAGCGCCATCACCATGCCGCACGACAGGTCGATGCCCGCCGTGAGGATGATCAGCGTCTGGCCGATGGCGATGACGCCGACCACCATCACCTGCTGCAGGATCAGCGAGAGATTGCCGCCCGTCAGAAAGCGGTCGGACTGGGTCGCAAAGAAGATGCATGCGCCAAGCAGGGCCAGCCACGGCCCGAGGGCGCCCCACGGAATGTGGTGCGTTGAAGACTTCGCCATCTAGAGGTTCCGCCGTTTACTTCTTGCCCCAGCACAGCTCGGTGCCGGTCTTGGTGTCCTTGCTGTCGACGCCCGCCACGCTCTTGCCGGCGATCAGCGTCACGCCGGTGTCGACGTAGCCCGATGCCTTCTTGCCCGTCTTGGCGAATTCCACGCCCGCGGCCACGCCCATGGCAGCCATCTTCAGCGGGTATTGCTGCGAGGTCGCGGCGATGATGCCGGCGGCCGTGTCCTTGATGCCCTGGCAGCCCCCATCGACCGACACGATCATCACGCCCTTCTCCTTGCCGGCGCGCTTGAGCGCGTTGTAGGCACCGGCGGCGGCGGGCTCGTTGATCGTGTAGACGAGGTTCACCTCGGGCGCCTTCTGCAGGCAGTTTTCCATCACCGTCTGCGCCTTGGCCTGGTCGCCGTAGCTGTCGGCCATGCAGACGATCTCGGGCGACTTCGACAGTTCGTTCGACTTGGCGTCGTTGGCCGGCAGGCCGAAGCCCTTCATGAAACCGTTGTGGCGCTGCGCGCCCACGGGGTGGCCCGGCAGCAGGTCGAGCGCGACGATCTTCGCCGGCTTGCCCGCCATCGCGGCCTTGGCGTATTCGCCGATCAGCACGCCGGCCGTGTAGTTGTTGGTGGCGAACAGTGCGTCGGTGGCATCCGGCGGATCCGCCGGGCTGTCGAGCGCGATCACCATCACGCCCTTGTCGCGCGCCTTCTTGATCGCCGGCACGATCGCCTTGGCATCGCTCGGCGTGATCAGGATGGTCTTGGCGCCGGCCGCGATCATGTTTTCCATCGCCGTGATCTGGCCCGCGTTGTCGCCGTCGGCCTTGCCTGCGCCGGAGAGCAGCTTGGCACCGAGCTTCTTGGCTTCTTCCTGCGCGCCTTCCTTCATCTTGACGAAGAAGGGGTTGGTTTCGGTCTTGGTGACGAGGCCGATGACCGGCTGGTCGGCGGCGAAGGCGCCGCTGGCGGCAACGAGGGACATGGCCGCGATGGCCAGGATGGTGCGGGGGCTGCTGCTGGGCATGGTGTGTCTCCTTGAGCGGGCGCTGGGCGATGCGCCCTGCGGTTTTGGATCCGGATCGCTGGCGTTGAAGGCGGGCGTCCGGGCGCAAGGGGACTATCGGGCAGAGGGGCGACTAAATCAAGGCGATTTAGTTATCGGAAACCCGGAGATGAAATGGAGGCTGATGCGGTCACCACAGCGGAGAGCTTGGTCGGCGTATGGAGACCTGAATCAAACAGTTTTCGAGACTCACCTTGGGCGTCGCATGGCCGGTACCCGGTGCGTCGCAGCTGCAGGTGACGACGCTCAGCGCCACCGCGCTCGTCCAGCGCAGCTGCATCAGGGGCGCGAGCGAGATCGACTCGCGATGTAGCTCTCGCCGCACGCATCGATCACTGACCTGCCTGGCTTTCTCTGGGTGAGCATCTCCGGCCCAGCCGAAACAGCGTCGTGGCGGGAGGCTGAGGCCATCACACACTGCTATCGCATCACAACAATTCGATCTTTCAGTGAATCACTTTGAAAAATCCAAACCCGTTGGTCCAACCTCATCGATCAGAACAAAGTCCTTTGGATGGGCCAGCAAAAAATCATCCTTCACCAATACAGCCAAAACCCCCTTCAAATAGTCCCCTCTATCAACAATCACATTGAGAGGCAGATCATGTGGAACCGCACTCCTCCACAAAAGATCGTCGGAATAATTGGAGATCAAAAAGCACAATCCATCGATCACATTTGATTTTGAGACTGGTCCGAATTCCGAAAATCTACCCTTCATCTCTTCAAAAAGAGCTTTTCTATTTGCAGGCAGGTTGATGTCAAAACTCTCTAACTCCCTATCACTTTTTTCAAACAAAAAATCATACAAGCCACGCAAATAATTAAGATTCAAGGATTTCATGCTTGAGGCATCCCGTGGAAGTATCACATCATCAGGTTGTGCAGCAGTTTGCCGCCCGCGTGCCTCAGAGGATCTTTAGCCGGGGGCCGGGTCGACGATGCTGTCTGCCGGGTCGAACGCAAACTCGCGCCCGAGTCAGCTGTTGGCCTCCAGCAGCCGGCTCACCGGGTCGTACGGTAGTTCAGGTTGCCTCGGCGGCTGTCGTCGATGCCAATCATCTGGTCAGCATTGTCGTAGCTGTAGCGGCGCTGGATGCCCTTGGTCGATTCGATGGCGCCTGGCCCGGTGCGCGAGATGTGCTGTTCTAGCAGCCGGCTCGCCGGGTCGTATTTCTGCCGCTGGCTCAGTCCGTTTCCTTGCTCGCGTGCAAGCTCCGGGTGCAGGTCGTCGCGTTCGAAGCCCAGGATAGCTATTACTCCGGTGCTGGGTCGAGCAAGTATCTATCTGCTTGCCGTTCCACAAAGTTCCTGCTCGACGTCGTAGACACCGCCATCACTGGCTTGCTCCAAGTGCGCTCGATCGCCCCTGCAACTTACTCGTTATCGACGACCATTGCTGGAAATCATGCTTTCAATTGAAGAAAATTTTATAAAAAATACTTGCGTATCATATTTTCTACCTCTTCTCGAAAAACTATAAAACTCTGCTGGCGCAAAATCCCCTTTGACAAGAAATTTCTTGAGCAGGAATTCCGCATATTCAAGTGCCTCGTCGGAAATAAAAAGCATCAATCTCCCATCTCTAATTTCCAGATGATTTTCATCTTTTCGCTTGAGCTCTATTTCCGCGGCATCAACCACATTTCTTGTGTACTGCAAACAATCAATCACGACCGCATCAGTCACCTGGTTGAGAAAAAATGAAACAGCGCCCAGAAATTTTATAGCGCCTTCTCGATCGAATCGTATTGTTAATTCGTCCTTACTAAACGGACCGATGTTAAAAATTATCATGAACAATCCAAAGGAACATGAACATTTTTCGTCACTAGAAAATTTCCTGTTGGCTGGCCATTATTAATTTTTTGCGACAAGAATTCGAAATGAACATGAGGCGTGTTCGGAACGTTCGGTGAGCCCATGCCATGCCCTCCTGAATAATCGCTGGGTCCAACTCTGAATTGCCGAGTGCCGTCGATGCTTCGCCATTTTCCGGGGCCAACTTTCACCATTTCGTCTCCGAGAAATTTATCTCTAGTAACACCAATTGCAGATGGGCATATTCTTCGCCGCCATTCCGACAACTGTTGGGTCGAAGCCTTGCTCGAGCTGTCCTTGCCAGAGACGACCGTCGGAGATCTTCCAGTTGAGACATATTTCAAGCCCAGAGGATCGATCCACTGCGTGGGGCTTGGTACATATAAATGCAGGTGCCCGCCACCGGCCAAGCCAATTGGATCGGAACTAGCAAATGTTCCGCCGACCGGATCGTAGTACCGATACCTGTTGTAGTGCAGCCCCGTTTCTTCATCGAAATACTGCCCCTGAAACCGAATCGGATTCCTGAACCCCGCCC